>NZ_JBEXYB010000024.1:0-135723 GCF_040630715.1 Streptomyces sp. NPDC005752
CTGCAGGGGGGACCCTGTGGGAGAGTAGGACGCCGCCGAACAATTATTCCGGGAAAGCCCCGTGCCCTTGTGGCACGGGGCTTTTCTGCGTTCACAGCACGGCCGGCCGGCAGATCCGGAGTGGGATGCGTCTCCGGTGGCAGGGCACCGCCCCGCAGGGGCCCGCGCTCGTAAGTGCCGCCGGACCGTCAGATCTCCGCTACGCGCCGTACGTCGTGAGTAAAAGAAGTGCCTTGTGTGTCGACATTCATCCTGTGAAGATTGAACTCTTCACAGGATGGTCACTAGGGTCAGGCTTCGAACCTTCGCGCGATAGTTCACTCATCAGGGGTGGCGGCGAAGGAACCGCCGAGTCCGTGACGTGCGCGGAGCCGGGGATTGGTTCGTATCCCCCATGACCCGGTAGGCGGCTCGAGGAAGAAGGAGCTTTCCTTCGTGGCGTCCCACCGTCGTCCCAAGCAGCCGAGCCGTGCCCGCGTGACCGTGCTCACCGCGACCGCCGCCGCAGCCGTGGCCTTGACCTCCCAGGCCGCCCACGCCGACCCCAAGCCGACCAAGAGCGAGGTCAAGGCGAAGGTCGACAAGCTCTACCACGAGGCCGAGGTCGCCACAGAGAAGTACAACGGGGCCAAGGAGCAGCAGGACAAGCTCAAGAAGCAGGCCGACGCGCTCCAGGACAAGGTCGCCCGCGGCCAGGACGAACTCAACACCCTGCGCGGCGAGCTCGGTTCGCTCGCCGCCGCGCAGTACCGCTCCGGCGGACTCGACCCCTCCGTCCAGCTGCTGCTCTCCTCGGACCCGGACAGCTTCCTGGACCAGGCTTCCGCGCTCGACCAGTTGACGGCCAAGCAGGCCGAGTCGCTGCAGAAGATCCAGGCGAAGCAGCGCGCCCTCGCGCAGCAGCGCAAGGAGGCGCAGGGGAAGCTCAGCGACCTCGACGACGTTCGTAAGACGCTCGGCACGAACAAGCAGAAGTTCCAGGGCAAGCTCGCCGAGGCCCAGAAGCTGCTGAACACCCTCACCGCCGCCGAGCGGGCCAAGATGGCCGAGGAGGAGGAGCAGCGCGCCACCCGCGCCGCCGGTGACCGGGTGGACCTGGGCAACGGGTCCCGCAGTAACGGGTCCGGTGGTGACGAGGCTGTCGACCTGGGCAAGGAGGTTCCCGCGTCCGCCCTGGGTGCCGCCGCCCTCCAGGCCGCCCACACACGGGTGGGTAAGCCCTATGTCCGAACTGCCACGGGTCCCAACTCCTTCGACTGTTCAGGGCTGACCATGTGGGCCTATGCCCAGGCCGGTGCCGATATCACCCGCACCACGTTCACTCAGATAAACCAGGGCACCCGCATCGCCCGCAGCCAGCTGAAGCCGGGCGACCTCGTCTTCTTCAGCAACACCTCGCACGTGGGTCTCTATGCGGGCAACAACACCGTGCTGCACGCTCCGTACCCGGGCACCAACGTCCGCTACGAGTCGATGAGCACCATCGGCAGCTACCAGGCCGCGGTGCGCATCTGATCACCCCCGACCCCTCGGCCACCCGCTGCTTCGTCGCTCTGCATCAGACCCTGGCGCCCGACTATCCCGGTGGTCCCGCCGCCGGGGCCTTCGTCGAGCGCACCAGGAACGCTCTGCGGCTGGACGTGCTGACAGCCCGGGGAATCTCGTTTGCCGTGGTGGAGGCGGCAGGGCACCATCGGCTGATGGACTACGTCGTGCGTGCGGTGCGGGCCGAGGAATGGCGGCGGGCCAGGGAGATCCGGTTGGTGGCCCTGAGGGACCCGGTTGCCTCGATCGCCTTCCTCGAGACGTACGAGCACGCACTGACCAAGCCGGACGTGTTCTGGCAGGAGCGGACGGCGGGCGCCGCGGCGGGGGAGCACAGCCGCCAGTTCATCGCGGAGACGTCCGACGGACGGTGGGCGGGAACGGTGACGGTGCTCGTGGAGCGGCGTGGCGGTGAGCCTGGTTTCGGGGAGGCCGCCGAGGTCGATCAGGCCCATCTGGTGGGGGTGTTCGTCAGGCCGGGCCACCGGGGGCGCGGAGTGGTGGACGCGCTGTTCCGTGAAGCGATCGACTGGTCCTGGTCGTTGGCGGGACCGCCACTGCGGCGGGTACGGCTCTATGTCCACGAGAAGAACGGGCGGGCCGCGGCCTCGTACCGGAGGATCGGCTTCGTCCCGACCGGGAGGACGTTGCCGATGGAGGGTGATCCGAGCGCCCTGGAGCTGGAGTTCGAGATCCGTCGTTAGAAGGCTGTGGCGGATAGGCCCGGGGAGTGCGGTCAGGGCGCGAGCAGGCGTTCCTGCCAACGGGCGCGGGCCTGTTCCTCGGAGCGGAGCAGGGCCAGGGTGGTCATCCCCTGCTCCTGGCCGGCAGACAGCAGGCGGGGGAGCTCGGGAAGGGGCGCCACCGCTGCGACGTCGTCGAGGACGAGCGTCATTGGTGGGTCGAGCCGACCGTCGGTTGACCGTACGGCCATGCGGCGGCCGTGCTCGACCACGTGCGAGGCGAGTGCGGTGAGCAGGGGCATCGCACCGGGGTGGTGGCGGGGATCCTCGATGGGTTCACCGACCACATAGAGCGTTCCCCCTTCACGTGCAAAAGAATCCAGTACGAGTGCATCGGCTCGGTTGGGTGTGCACGCTTCGCGGATGTGGACCGATGAGAGGGCCGCGAAGGCCCGTACGGTCAGTTCCTGTGCCATGTCCCGGCGTTCGGGATAGGCCGTGAGCGCGGACTCCAGCAGTCCGGCGTGGCCGGAGGCCGCCTTGGGGTGGGTGCGGAGCAGGCGCACGGGTTCGTGCCCGCCGGCGCCGGAGGCCCAGCGGTGGACCTGGCGGAAGGGACGGCCGTCCACGGCGGCGGCGTGGAGCCAGCACTGGAGCAGGGTCTGCGCGGTGTCGGCGACGGCGGCGTCGATCCTGGCCCGGGGGCGCACGGGCGTCAGGAGCGCGGTGGCCCGGGAGGCCGCGGTGGCCGGGTCCTCGCAGCCCGCGACGGGCGACCAGTGGAGGCGGTCCGGGGTGTCGCAGAGGTGGCCCGGGTCGTAGACGAGGACCGGGCCGAGCTTGCTGCGGGCGTCTTTCGTCTCGGCCCAGACGGTGGGGTCCGAGGTGACGACGAGTGCGGAGCCCTCCGCCTCCCGGACGGCCTGGACCACCGCCGGCCGGCGGGTGGCCGAGGCGCCGTAGAGGACGTGCGGGGTGCGAGGGGTGGGGACCAGCGGCGAGGTCTCCTGCGTGTACGAGGACAGGGGCTCGGTGGGAGCGGTCTGCCGCGCGTACGGGGCGGCGAAGGCCGGGGCCTGGGCCGCCTCGACGGGTGCCGGAGCGGGTGCCCGGGGCGTTTCGGCGGGCATGGCTTCGCGCGGGGGTGGCCCGGCCGCCGTGCGGGAGCGCAGGGGGTCCTGCTCCGACTCGTACGGTGCCGGGGCCGTACCCCGCTGCTTCCGGACCAGTCGCCAGCGGGTCACCACACCCACCGCGAACACCGTCAGGACCAGCAGCACCATCAGTTCGCCGATGAACAGCCCCCAGAACAGCCCGTATCCGGAGAGGTCGCCGGGCGGGGTGTCCGGCCAGGCGGCCGACAGGTCCGCCGGCTCGACGGCCAGGGCGCGCAGGGCCAGCGGCGTCCGCGTGAACGTGACGCCGTCGGGCCAGCCTCCGTGCGCGAAGAGTCCGGCGAGGCCCGTCGCCGTCCAGGCCAGGACCGTCAGCCCGAAGAGGAAGGCCAGGAGGCCGATCAGCAGGCCGTCGGGGATGCCGCCCTGCCCCTCGCCTCCGCGCCCCGGTCCTGATGGTGCCTGGCGTGCCATGTCATGCCACCGTTGACTCGGACGACTCGTTCAGCCGTTGCTGGTGCTCGATCCGCGCCGCCCGCTGCTCCGCCTCCAGCTCCGCGGCCCGTACGTCCTCGGGAAGCAGGTCCGCCGACGAGCCCTCGGTCATCGCGCGGTCGGTGAAGACCAAGGGGCGTTCGGCTTCGGTGATCAGGTGCTTGACGACCTGGACGTTGCCGTTGACGTCCCACACCGCGATGCCCGGGGTCAGCGTGGGGATGATCTCCACCGCCCATCTGGGCAGGCCGATGACCTTGCCCGTCGCTCTGGCCTCGTCGGCCTTCTGGGCGTAGATCGTGCGGGTGGACGCCATCTTCAGGATGGCCGCCGCCTCCTTGGCCGCGGCTCCGTCGACGACGTCGCTGAGGTGGTGGACGACCGCCACGAACGACAGCCCGAGGCGTCGTCCGAACTTCAGCAGACGCTGGAAGAGCTGTGCGACGAAGGGGGAGTTGATGATGTGCCAGGCCTCTTCGACCAGGAAGATGCGCTTCTTCCGGTCGGGCCGGATCCAGGTGTGCTCCAGCCACACGCCGACGATCGCCATGAGGATCGGCATGGCGATGGAGTTCCGGTCGATGTGCGAGAGGTCGAAGACGATCAGCGGTGCGTCGAGGTCGATGCCGATGGTGGTCGGGCCGTCGAACATGCCGCGCAGGTCACCGTCGACGAGTCGGTCCAGGACGAGTGCGACGTCCAGGCCCCAGGCCCGTACGTCGTCTATGTCGACGTTCATCGCCTCGGCGGACTCCGGTTTGGGATGGCGCAGCTGCTCCACGATGTCCATCAGGACCGGCTGGCGCTGGGTGATGGTGTCGGTGACGTAGGCGTGGGCCACCTTGAGTGCGAAGCCGGAGCGTTCGTCGAGGCCATGGCCCATGGCGACCTCGATGATCGTACGGAGCAGGGCCAGCTGTCCGGTCGTGGTGATCGACGGGTCCAGGGGGTTGAGCCGGATCCCGTCGTTCAGCGCGGCGGTGGGGTCCAGCCGGATGGGCGTGATGCCCAGTTCCTCGGCGATGAGGTTCCACTCGCCGACGCCGTCCTCGCCCTGGGCGTCCAGGACGACGACCTGGCGGTCGCGGAAGCGGAGCTGGCGCAGCACATACGTCTTCTCCAGGGCCGACTTGCCGTTCCCGGACTCGCCGAGCACCAGCCAGTGCGGGGCGGGGAGCTGCTGCCCGTACAGCTGGAACGGGTCGTAGATGTAGCCCTTGCCCGAATACACCTCACGCCCGATGATCACGCCGGAGTCGCCGAGGCCGGGTGCGGCGGTCGGGAGGTAGACGGCCTGGGCCTGCCCCGTCGAGGTGCGCACCGGGAGCCGGGTGGTCTCCACGTTTCCGAAGAGGAAGCCGGTGAAGGCATCCGACAACGCGGACAGCGGATCTCGCATGGCGTGACTGCCCTCTCGTTAGCGACGGATGCCGGTGGCGAACGGCAAGGTGTTCACAAAGGCGCGGTGGTGTTCCCGGTCGCACCACTCCAGCTTGAGGTACGACTTGCCGGCCGACGCGCGGATCGTCCGCTTGTCGCGGGCGAGCGCCTCGGGGGACCGGGACGACACGGTGATGTACCCCACGAGATTCACCCCGGCCGCGCCGCTCGCCAGATCTTCACCCCGCTGGTCGAGCCGGCCGTGGGCGGCGATGTCGCGCGGGTCGACCGTGCGGTTCATCTTGGCCTGGCGGCTCGCCTCGGCGTCGTCGTTGGTCTTCTCCGTCAGCATCCGCTCGATGGCGATCTCGGTGGGTTCGAGGTCCATGCAGACCGCGACCGTGCGGATCACGTCGGGCGTGTGGACGAGGAGAGGGGCCAGGAAGTTGACGCCGACGGGGGTCATCGGCCATTCCTTCACCCAGGCGGTGGAGTGGCACCAGGGGGCGCGCGTCGACGACTCGCGGGTCTTGGCCTGAAGGAACGTCGGCTCGACCGCGTCCAGTTCGGCCGGCCAGGCGTTGCGCTTCGTCATCGCCTGGATGTGGTCGATGGGGTGGTCCGGGTCGTACATGGAGTGCACGAGCGACGCGAGCCGGCTCTGGCCGAGCGGCTGGCGGACCCGGATGTCGGCCTCGGCGAGCCGGGCGCAGATGTCGGTCAGCTCACGCGCCATGACGACGGCGAGACCCGCGTCCCGGTCGACCCTGCGGCCGCCCTGGGGGCGCATGGCCCGGGCCATCGCGTTGGCCTCGGCGGCCAGGTCGCGGCTGTAGTGCATGCAGGCGACGAGGTAGGCACGGTGCTGCTCGCTGGAGGTGGAGACCATCGACTGGAGCTGGTCGTAGGAGTCCTGGAGCCAGCCGGGCGCGGACCTGTCACCACGCTGGGCGACGTCCTTGGCGTGCGCGTCCGGGTCGGCGGGCAGCGTGCGGGCCAGCATCTGGAGGCGCGTCACGAAGCCGTCGCCGTTGGCCACGTGCTTGAGCAGCGTGCCGAAGCGGTCGACCAGGGCTTCCTGGTCCTCGCTGTCGCGCAGGCCTACCCCGGGGCCCTCGATCTCGATGGCGGCGGTGACCGTACGCCGGTCGGCGTGCAGGAGTACGGCGATCTCGTCGGGGCCGAACGGCGCGGCGAGCCAGCTGATCCGGCCGATGCCGGGCGGCGGCCCGATCTCCACCTCGCGCCCGTCGGCGCCGACACCGGCTTCGACGGCGCCGGAGCGGTAGGCCGTGCCGCGGCGCAGTGTGCGCTTGAAGCTGCGGTTGATCTCGAACCACTTGTAGAAGGTGCGGCCCTTGTAGGGGACGTACACGACGGCCAGGGCCAGCATGGGGAAGCCCATGAGTGTCACGATCCGCAGGGAGAGGACCGGGACGAGGAGACCGCTCATCATGCCGAGGAACGCCCCGGCGATGATCAGCGCGATCTCGCCCGTCTCACGGTTCTTGCCGATGATCGCGTTCGGCCGGGCGCGGCCGATGAGATACGTACGGCGGGGCGCGATCGTGTGGGAATGGGTCGTCAACGCCCGCCACCTCCTGTGCTCGTGTTACCTGTGCTGCCTGGACCGCTTCGTGGGGAGCGGGTGCCGTGGGGGGTGCCGGAGGTGGGTCCGGAACCGCTGCGCGGCGAGGGCGCGGCGCTCCCACCGGGCGTGCGGGAGCTGTGCGCGGCGACACCGCCGCTGGCCGGGTTGGCCGGCCGCGCACCGCCGCCACCGCCTCCGCCCTCGCCGCCGCCGCTGCGGCCGCTGTGGGTCTTGATCCCCTGGGAGACGAGAGCGGCGGGCGAGCTGATCATGGCGGCGGCCTGGGAGCCGTCGGTGGCCTGCTTGCGGTTGGTGCGGGCGCCCTGGATCTCGTCGCCGAAGCCGGGTACGAAGCGGTAGATCATGGCGGAGGCGAAGATGGCCAGCAGGATGATGGCGAGGCCGGAGACGACGGCCGAGAAGGCGTTGGGTCCGTCGTCCGCGGAGAGCGCCCCGGCGAGACCGAGCACGATGACGATGACCGGCTTCACCATGATCACGGCGATCATGATGCCTGCCCAGCGACGGACGTGGCCCCACATGTTCTTGTCGACGAGCCCGGAGTAGACGACGACACCCAGCAGGGCACCCACATAGAGCAGGGCGGCCCGGATCACGAGCTCCAGCCAGAGGATGCCGGCGGCGAGGATCGAGACGAGCGAGACGACGATCAGCATGATGGGCCCGCCGCCGATGTCGGTGCCCTTCTTGAGCGCCTCGGCGAACGACCCGAAGAACACGTCGGTCTGTCCGCCGGTCGCGGCGGAGATGACTTCCGTGACGCCGTCGGTGGCGGAGACGACCACGTACAGGATGAGCGGGGTGAAGGCCGAGGCCAGGACCGTGAGCCAGAGGAAGCCGATGGCCTCGGAGATCGCGGTGGTGAACGGAACGCCCCTGATGGCGCGCTTGGCCACGGCGAAGAGCCAGAGGACGAGGGTGAGGATGGTGGACGCAGCGAAGACGACTGCGTACTGGGTGCGGAAGGTGGAGTTCGTGAAGTCGACGGTCGCGGTGCTCTCCACGGCCTCACTGAGCTTGCCCACGAGGTAGGCGGCGGCGTCGGCGCAGCCGCGGGCGAGGGAGGTCAGGGGGTCGAGCGCGTCGTCGGTGACGGGGGGTGTGCTGCGGGCGCCTCTGCCGGATTCGCCGTCGACGCAGTACTCCTTGGCTGGGCCAATGAGCAATTCGCACGGACTGCTGCTTTCGCTGGGCGTGGGAGTCGGGGTGGGTGCGGCAACAGCCCGCGTCGCCGCGAGGACAGCAGTTGCTTGCACTGTGGCCACCACAGCGAGGAGCGAGCGGAAGCCAAACCGACGGCTACCTGGCATAAGTGAAGCCTCCGTACTCCTCGACAGCCTTGCTGATCTCGTCAGACGTGGAGGCAGCGACATCGCCGGGCACCGGAGCGGGGCCGTCCTTCTGCTTGTCGCTAGAAATCTTCCAGTCCCCGTCGAACCACACGAGTTCAGCAGTCCAGGTCTTCCAGGAGGTGCTCACAGGGTCTGTCGACTCTGGTCCGGACATGCCGATGAGACCCGTGTACCAGACATCCACTGTGGCAGTCGCGGGGCTGTAGGACGCTACTTTGGTGCCCACAGGGATAGTTCTGGAGATGAAGATGCTGCCCTGAGGAGCCTTGCCGTCAGCGTCCAGCCCCAGCTTGCTGAGGAAATCAGTCGAGTATGCCGAATCCTGAGGACCCTTGAGCTCGGATGCGGCCGTCGACGTGTAGATGCTGTTCACGATGTTGTGACGACGGTCCTTGTCGAACATCTCCGCAGACCCCAGCGCAACCGCGTAGTTCGCCGCCGCGCTCTGCGCCCCCTGCTCGTCGTGCGCGAACCCGGAGGCGATCGTCCCGTTCTTGCCCGTGACCGGCTTCGTGCCCGTCGCGGCGGTGGGGCCCGACCCCGCTGCGGCCGAGTCCTTCTCCTTGCCGCCGTCCGAGGTGCCGCCTCCGCTCTGGTTCGCGAACGCGATCGCTGCGATGAGCAGCACCACCACGCCCACCACCATGATCAGCGAGCGGGAGTTCCGGGCGGGCCTGCGGCCATAGCCGTCGCCGTCGTCGCCACCGCCGGGCAGACGCGTGCGCGTCTGGCGCGTCCCGCCGAGGGTGCTGTACGCGTCGTCCGAGCGGCCGCCCGGCTCGTTGCCGCCGTAACCGCGCTCATCGCCCTGGGTCATGCCGCGTACGCCCCCTCGACCGTGTGCAGTTCCGCGTAGTACGACGGTAGCGCTGCTGGTTTCCGCGTGGGCGCGGTGTGGTTACTCGACATCAGGGGACGCAACCTCTGCCGGTGGGCACGACGGACGGATGGTGTGGGTGGACGGGGCCGGCCCGGGGGCGGGGCTTGCCTGACAGGCGGTCAGACAGCCATTCCGTAGACAATCGTGAACAGCGTGCCCAGCGATCCGATGATGAAGACGCCGGTCAGCCCTGCCACGATCAGCCCCTTGCCCTGCTCTGCGCTGAAGGTGTCGCGCAGTGCGGTCGCGCCGATGCGCTGTTTTGCCGCGCCCCAGATCGCGATGCCGAGGCAGAGCAGGATGGCGATCGCCATCACCACTTCGATCATGATGCGTGCCTCGTTGCCCAGAGTCCCGAACGGCCCCCAGTTCGGGGCGATTCCGCCGATGATGGTGGTGATGTCGCCCTTTTCCGCTGCCAGGATCATGTAAGTCACCGCCCCTGTTGGGTAGTTCGCAGCCCGCGCCGTGCGACACGGGTCGGTCTCTATCTTCGCTGATGAAACCGGCATCGCACGACGCCTTCCCGGGTCTCTTTACCCGGATCTCGCACGTTTGACCGGGGAAGCTGCCCTGACCTGCGGCTTGCGGCGGAATCTGCCCGCATATGCATGGTAACTCTGTGTATCACGGGGTGTGACGGCTAGCAACGACGATGGCCAGGGGTTCCGGGTGCGGTTGATGCGTTCACGGGACGCGGGGCATTCGTACGCGCTGTTCGAGAGCCGTGTGTGCGCCGGTGGCTTCAGGCCGACGTGTCGTCAGGCGCCGTGCGGGGAAGGTCCAGCGACCCGTGCGTCACAGCACGGTACGCAGGGGCGCCGGTCCCCGGTCCGGAGTCTCCCAGTGCGACGGTGGCTTGAAGTCGCACCAGGAGCCGTCGAACGGGAATGCCCTCGCCTCGAGGAGACGGACCACGCGTTCCCCCTCCGCGCGGATCTCCGACGCCTCTCGCGCGGACCAGTAGGCGGGGTGCCCGGTCTTCTGGGCGAACGACCGCTCGTCCTTCCATCGTCGGCTTCGGTCCGGTGCCACGGTGATGTCGAGCTCGTGGTCGGCTACGTCGATGTCCGCGCCGTGGTGGGTCCGCTGTTCGAGATTCACGTACCAGCCACGGAATTTCTGTCTCCGCCCGAACAGCCAGAGCACCGCATGACCAGCCTCGGCCGGTTGGTGGATGAGGGCGCTGCCCATCGGCCATCGTCCGGCCTTCGCCGGATAGCCGTGTGCGGGCCGGTCTTCGGGCGCGATGTCCCGGAGGTGGGCTCCACGAGGCAGTTCCGTGCGCCACATAGGTGTGCCGGTCTCCAGCCACACCAACTGACCCTCGTCCATGCGTTCGACGAGCCGTACGGGCACGGAGTGGCTGAGGTGGCCGCCGATGAAGAGGTTCCAGCGGAGGATCTGCCCGGCCGCAGATCCGGCCCCGGCCCCGTTCCCGGCCCCGTTCCCGGCCCCGTTCCCGGCCCCCACCCCGCATCCAGCCCCGGTCATCGCGCGAGCAGCGCCAGGTCCTCGGTGGTGAGCCGCAGCGCGCCGGCAGCCACGTTCTCGACGAGGTGGTCCGGGTTACCGGTGCCGGGGATGGCCAGCACGTGCGGCCCCTGGTGGAGTGTCCAGGCCAGTCGCACCTGTGCGGCCGTCACCCCGTGGCGGCGTGCGACGGTCAGCGTCGCGTCGTCCTGGTTGTCGCTCGCGCCTTCCTCGCGCCCCGCGCCGGCGATGGCGAAGAAGGGGACGAACGCGATGCCCTGTTCGCCGCAGGCGCGCAGGAAGGCGTGGTGCTCGGCCGGGGAGCCGAGGCCGTACGCGTTCTGTACGCAGACGACGGGGGCGATGCCCCGAGCCTCTGCCAGCTGTTCCGGTGTGGTGTTGGAGATGCCCAGGTGGCGGATGAGTCCGGCTGTGCGGAGTTCGGCCAGGGCGCCGAAGAGTTCGGTGACGGGAGCGGAGGCCCGGCTCACCGCGAGGCGCAGGTTCACCACGTCCAGGTGGTCCCGGCCGAGCTGGCGCAGGTTCTCCTCGACCTGGCCGCGCAGCTGCTCCGGTGTGGCCCACGCCCACGTGCCGGAGGGGTCCCGGCCGGGGCCGACCTTGGTGGTGATGACCAGGTCTTCGGCGTACGGGGCGAGCGCGCTGTTGATCAGCTCGTTGGCGGACCGCAGCGGTGAGAAGTAGAAGGAGGCGGTGTCGATGTGGTTCACGCCGAGTTCGACGGCGCGGCGCAGGACGCGCAGGGCGCGGTCCCGGTCGCTGGAGGTTCTGTCGGCGAACGCCGTGCCGTCCTGGGCGAGACGCATCGAACCGAAGCCGAGGCGGTTGACCGTCAGGTCGCCGAGTTTCCAGGTGCCGGAGGCTGCTGCGGTGATCGTCTCGGATGATGAGGGCATCATCGGATTCTGCCACTCGCCTGCTTGTCGGACTGTGCGGTCGTTCTCGCCGCCCACTGGGCGGCGGTGATCTGCCACGTCACGTCGACACCCACTTCACCCGGGGCGGTCGGCCCTTCGGGTGTGGGGCCGCGTCCGGCCTCCGTGAAGCCCAGGCGGCGGGCGACTGCTCCGCCGGCCGGGTTGGCGGCGTCGTGGTGGATCTCCATGCGGTCGACGCCCGTCAGCCGGAAGCCCTGTTCGACGAGCGCGGTCGCGGCCATGGTCGCGAGACCCCGCCCGGTCCACCGGGGATGCAGCCAGTAGCCGATGTCGAGTCCGCCCGCACCGATCCGGCGGAAGAGGCCGCAGCTGCCGATGACCGTGCCCTCGGAGGTGATCGCGTAACCGAAGGCCTCCCCGCTCACCCACTCCGCCTGGTTCCGGGCGAGGAAAGCGGGGCCCATCCGCCTGTCGTAGGCCGCCGCCCAGGGCATCCACGGGATCAGGTGGGGCAGCGAACCGGAGATCGCCTCGTGGAGGGCGTCGAGGTCGCTCGTGTGCCAGCGGCGCAGTCCGACCTGGCCGTGGCTCAGGAGATCAGCGGGCTCTTCCATGGTCGGGATGCTCTCGCGACCGGGGTGCGCCCGACAACCGCATTGTCGGGGTGTGGTTCCCTCAGGTCCTCTGCGCCAGGGTCGCCGTGAAGCTGCGGCCGTACGCACGGTGGGTGGTGACGTCGAGACGGGTGCCGCCGGGGACGTGGCGGACGCGGACTCCGGCGTCGGCCGAGACGCGCCTCAGGGGTCTGCCGTGGAGGGTGAGGGACACCGTGCGCCGTGTCGTCGTGGGGTCGGACACCGCGACGGTGTACGTGCCCTCCGCTGTCCGTCGCAGCATGACCGACGCCGGACCGTCGATTGAGAGGCGCCCCACCCGGTGCGTCCCTGGGGTGAACGCGTTCGCGGCGGTGATGCCGAGGGGCGTATGGGCTGCCGCCTGCAGGCGGTCCGTGTTGGACAGTACGGAGAGCGGGCCATGGGCGTACGAGGCGAGTTGCCGCTCGGAGGCGTTGGGGACGAGGGCGTGCGCCATGGAGGCGGGCCTCGCTCCGGCAGCCTGCTCGTAGGACAGTGTGAAGAGCTGTTTGGTCACTGCCGTGTCCGCGTTGGCGAGGCGCACGAGGCGTCGGCTGCGCGTGACCGTGTCGAGCGCGACGACCGGCGACGGGCCGGACAGGAAGACGTACCCGACGGAGGTCCTCTGCCCCTCGTCGGCGTACCGCAGCCAGGCCGGTGGGGCGTTCCCGGTGCTCCGCCAGGGTGACCCGTCGCGGAGCCCGCCCGTGACGACGACGGGGGAGGACGGATCGGCGATGCGGCTGTCGACCGTCGTGGTCACCGCGCGGCCCGCCAGGCCGGTCACGCCGGCTGACAACACGAGGATCTCGTCGTCGAACATGAACCAGGACCTGGTGGCAGCCGCCGCGCGGTAGGCCACGAAGTCCTCGGGCAGGGTGCCTGCCTGCTGCGCCGCGTACGCGGCGTCGTCGGACTGTACGAGACCGGCCGCGCCGTAGGGGCCGAGGCGAGCTCCGCCGGAGAACGCCTGGGTGGCGCGCGGGAAGTAGACGTAGGCGTTCTGCGACTCGGAGGATGACGTGAAGCCGCGCTCGGGGTTGTCGTACCAGAGGGTGCCGTACAGCTCGGGGACGGTACGGCGCGTCTCGGTGGGGGCCGTGACGCCCGCGAGGCGGTGGGGCGGGACAGCGGTGAAGTAGTCGACGCCGTAGGCCTGCCGCTGGTCCGCGCCGGACAGGTACAGGTAATGGGCGCCGGTGCCCTGGAACCACGGCATCAGGTTCTCGCCGCTCATGTACTCGTACATGCTGACGCGGGCGGAGCTGCGGGCCAGCGCGAAGGCGTAGCCGGGCCTGCGGTGGACGGTGCGGTCCATCGCGTTGTAAGCGGCGTGCGCGGCTGTCGGGACGAGATCCCGGGCGGGCGCCGCGGAGCTCAGGATGTCGGCGTATCGGGCGATGCTGACGGGGGAGACGAAGGCGACCGGGTCCAGGCCCGCCTTCGACGTCTGGCGGAGGTGTTTGACGTAGCCCTCGAGCGCCTCCGCACCGCTACCGGGCGTGTGTGCGGACAGGTCGACGACGGCCTCGACGACGGCGGTGACGTCCGCGTACCCCGTGCCGGTCCGTGAGACCGCACGCCCCTTGACGATCTCCATCATCCAGCCCTCGAAGATCAGCGGGGCGAAGCCGTCGGCCACCCAGCCCTGCACGACACCGACCAGGCTGTCGTCGGGGACGTAGCCGGTGCCGTCGAGGATCTTGACCGTCTGCACGATCCGGGTGAGCAGCCCCTTGCCGTAGGAGCCGGTGTACGCGACGGAGCCGTGCTGGACGAAGGACCCGTCGGCGTAGAAGCCGTCGGTGACCCCGTGGCGCGGGCGGTAGGGGTCGATCGTCGCGAAGACGGTCAGCTGGTCGGCGAGGGCCTTGGTGATGCGGGTCCCGTCGCCGAGCAGGGCGCCTTGGAGGATCCGGTTGGTCGTGATGTCGGCGAGATTGGCGCCGGTGTGGAAGCGCGAGTCGAGATCGACGTCGCCGTCCTTGCCGTTGCGCAGGTATGCGTCCATGGAGGTGACGTACGTCGCGGTGAGATCGGGCCGGTGTGCCGCGAGCTCGTCCCTGAGCAGGGCCAGGGTCTTGGTCGCGTGGGCCGGGATCCCGATCTCCCAGTGGAACCAGTTGCCGTAGTAGCCCTTCGACTGGTCGCCGAACCAGTCGTCGTGGAGCCGGGCCAGGCCGTCGACGACCCGGCGCCGGACCGTCGCGTTCCCGTGCAGGCCGGAGGCGTCGGTGCCGGGGAGGCAGGTGGCGAGAGCGATCTCGTAGAGGTACTGGTACGACGTGCTCAGGTTGGGGTCACTGGTGCCGAGGGGTATGCCCTCGAATATCTCCTCCGGTCCGGCGCCGTCCATCGCGGTGAGCCGGGCGCGCGCGGTCGCCAGGAGGGAGGCGAGCTTGGGGGCGACTTCGGGGCGGGCGTTGGACTCTGCGGTGCCGGCGAAGACGGCGACGGTGTTACGGAGGAGGGCTTCCTGGGGCGCTTCCCGGGATTCCGACGGCGGCGAGGAGCGCACGGAGACGGCGGCTTCGGCGTGGAGCGTCCGGGACAGCGTCCAGAGGGCGGCGACGGGAATCGCGGCGAGTGCGGTACGACGCGAGAGCTCCACCAGCACGCTCCAAAGTCCGGGGCTGCAAAGGCTTGTTGCCTCTGTAGCTCCTGCTGCTGTCTTCGCCAGCCAAGCAACGCGCCCTGACCGTGTCAATGGTGCGGTGCGATGTGAAGGGGCTCGTCCACCGGTCCGCTCTGCCCTGGCGGGCGTGGACATAGGGTGCACCGATGGAGTCCAAGCAGCGGCGAGTCGGCAGAGTGACGCAGGCGTTCCCGTATCAGGTCGTTGCCGCGGTTCTCCTGGTCCTTGCCGCCGTGGCGGGCTGGAGCAGTCTGATAGTGGTTGTCGGAGGACAGGTCATCCCTGCGTGGGTGGTGGGTAGCTCGCTGCTCGTCATATCGCTGATACTGGCGGGTGTTCATACGGTCCGGAAGCTTGGTGCGGCGGATGACAAGGCACCCATACCCCGGCCGGGCCTGCGACACCTCGTCCTCGGCCTGCTGGCTGCCGCAGCCGGGCTCGGCTGTGTCTTCGGGGCAGTCAGCGATCTCGCGGGCGGTGCGGACTACCGGGTTCTTCGGCCCGTAGGACCCGACGGCTGCGTGGCGGTGGTGCGGGAGACGTCTTTCCTGAAGGCCAGCGACGGTGTGGTGTACGCGGTGGGCCGCACAGGAGTGGCGTGGCAGCCGTCAGGTTCCTGGACGGCGGACGACATGTACCGGCCTGTGGCCGAAGGCGCGTACGAGCTGCGCTGGAGTGGGGCCGACGGCACGTTCGCGGTCAGCGGGTCCGCCACCGACCCGATCGTCGCTTCGGAACTGAACCCGCTGGACTGCGGCTGAATGCCGGGCCCTGCGCAGCGCGTCAGCCGTCGGCGGTGACGTCTGTCTCGGCGAAGTGGTCGAACTCCCCGGCCATGACGCCTTGGACGAATGCCTCCCATTTCTGAGCCGTGGTGGTCACCACCGTGCCGGGGGCACTGGTCTCGCGGAGGTACACGAGCTCGCCGGGGCCGAACGCGATCTCGATCCAGGGGCCGGGGCCCTCCGC
Source organism: Streptomyces sp. NPDC005752 (assembly GCF_040630715.1). Classification (NCBI taxonomy): domain Bacteria; kingdom Bacillati; phylum Actinomycetota; class Actinomycetes; order Kitasatosporales; family Streptomycetaceae; genus Streptomyces; species Streptomyces sp. NPDC005752. The sequence continues at coordinate 15,674 of NZ_JBEXYB010000024.1, forward strand.
GTCCTCGGGGGCGGCGCGGGTCCAGGCGAGGTCGGTGGGGTGGTCAGTCACGGGCACGGGTCTCTTTGACGGTGCGGATGAGGGCGGCCCAGGCGGGCCGGCTGGTCCGGAGTATCGAGCCGCTGGGGTCGCTGCTCTCGGTGAGGGCTACCGAGCCCTGGTCGGCGGCGACGTGTATGCAGGCCTCTCCTTGGGCGCAGCGGGAGGACTTCTGCCAGTTCCGGATGATCATCTATGTCCCTACAGTTCCTGAGCGATGGAATGAATGAGAGCTCGTGACTGCTCCGTCTGCAGGGCGGCAGCGTCGAGCCGTTCGATCAGAAGTCGGTACTGAGACAGTTGGGCTTCGGCGTCGATGAACACCGGGCCGTGGGACTGGTCGAGTTGAGCGGTATCGAGGGCGGGAACAGAACCCTGTACGTAGTACACGGACTGGCCTGACCCGGGGTAGTTCGTTGCGGAGAACGGGACGACCTTGATCGATACATGAGGGTGTTCGCTCAGTGTGAGCAGATGCTGAAGCTGGGTGCGGGCGACGGCGGGGCCGCCGAATCGCATGCGGAGGGCAGCTTCGTGGATGAGGGCCCGGTATGGGACGGCACCGTTCCGGTAGAGGACGGCTTGTCGCTTTACGCGGTATGAGACTCGGTGTTCGATCTCGGGTGGCGAGATCTCAGGAACGGCTTGCCGGTAGATCGCACGGGCGTGATCGACAGTTTGCAGGAGGCCTGGGATATGGATGCTGTGCGCCGCCTGCAGGCTTGTGCCGTGATGCTCGATCTCCGCCAGATCGAGGAGCTTTGAGGGCAGGATCTCCCTGTACTCCTCCCACCAGCCGCGCCTACGGTCGCCCGTCATGTCGACCAAGGCCTCGATCAGGGCCTGATCCGTGCAGGAGTAGGTGTGGGCTGTGACCCGCACGCGGTCGGCGCTGACGCCGAAGCGCGCCACCTCCATGTTGCTGAGCTGCCCGGCGCTCGTGCCCAGGAGATCCGCTGCCTGTGTTGTGGTCAGCCCGGCGCGTTCGCGCAGCTTGCGCAGTTCAGCGCCCAGGCGTGTGCGGCGCGCAGTAGGGGCTGCTCTGCCTGCCATCTCAAACTCTCCCTGGGATTCGCTGCATTGGAGCGGGTCACTCACACGAGTGGATAATCTCAAAGATTAAGGGCGAACAGCGCAAGTATTCCTTGCGTCTGTCTAATCTATGCCTCAGGCCACCCGCCCGGAAGTACCCCGCTCGACGGAGCGGCCTCGTCACCGGGCCTGCGACATACACCTCAACGCTTGTCCGTGAACGGAGACTTCCATGGTTCTGGCCACCGTAACGCCGCCCTGGGCGTACACCCTCCAACTTCCGCAGGATCCGCGTGGGCCCGGCATCGCCCGGGCGACCCTGCGGACCGTGCTCCTCGTGCACGGGATGAGGGACCTGATCGACACCGCCGAGCTGCTGGCGAGCGAGCTGGTCACCAACGCGTACCGGCACTCCTCGGGCCCGTACTCGCTCCGGCTGCGCGGGGCGGGCCGGAACCGGGTACGGGTCGGTGTGTGGGACAGCAATCCGGAGATTCCGGCTCCGTTCGGCGGCTTCGGCATGGAGGAATCGTGCGTCCTGGCCGAGCGGGGCCGTGGGCTGCAGCTCGTACGGGAGTGTGCGGAGAGCTGGGGCGCGTACCCGATCAGGGGCGGGCTGCCCGGGCAGGGCGGGAAGGTGCTCTGGGCCGAGTGCACCGTCCCGCCCCATTCGTGACCGGGCTGGGCAGGATCAGCCGGCGTAGCCGGCCTCGAAGGTGCGGAAGGACTGCTCCTGGCGCCATTCCAGGCGGGCCTTCGGGCTGGTCGCCAGGAACCGGGTGCAGCGGGCCGACTCGGCCGTCTCGCATTCCTGCACCGGGCGGTAGCCCCGGCGTACGGGGTCCGGGCGCCAGAGGCTACGGCCCGGGAGGAACGCGTACTCCAGTGATGCCCGGGCCAGGTCCTTCAGCTCGGGGTAGCCGAGTCCGTAAGTGCGGGCCGCCTTGAGGTATTCCTGGCCGATGTCACCGCGCGACACCCCCGGGTCGTCGGTGGACAGCACCACCGGGACTCCGTACTGGCGGTAGACGGGGAACGGGTGCTCGTCACCCTCGACCTGGAGGATCTGCGCGTTGCTGGTCAGCGGCACCTCCACCGCGATCTGTCGGCGTGCCATGTCGCGGGCGAGCCGGCGCCAGTCGTTCTCCTGTACGAGGTCGACGCCGTGGCCGATGCGTTCGGCCTGCCCCGTGCGTACTGCGTCGTCGATGTGGAAGGTGAGGTCCTCGGGCTTCACCAGGCCGGGGACGAGCTCACCGGCGTGCAGGGTGATGTGGGCGTCGGGGTAGACGCCGTGCAGGTAGTTGAGCATGCGCATCTGCAGGCGGTAGTCCCGCAGGGAGATCTCGCCGTCCTCCGGCTGGACCAGGTTCACGGCGACGAACCGCTGATCGCGTTCGGCCAGGCGGAGGCCGAGGGCGATCTGGGTGAAGACGCGCTCTGGGGCGCTGTTGCGTGACACCTGGGAGACCCATCGGACCGTGACCCGGCATGCAGGATCAGGGGCGGCGGTCGCACAGCGTGCGGTCTCGCGGAACTCCGTGTCGGCGGTGTCGGCTTCCTGCTCGGCGTCCGTCACCAGCCCGTCCAGCCGTCCGCCGGCGAGGAGCTTGCGGTGCAGGGCTGCCAGGTCCGAGTCCCAGCCGACCTGGGAGGCCAGTTGCCTGGCTCCCGCCGACGCGGGGCTCACCATCGTTTCCAGATAGGTCTGGTTCTGCGCCGCAGCAGTGCCCGCAACGTCCGCGAGCATCTTCCCGCGGTGCGATGTCGCGGCGCCGAACTTTCCGAACGTGGCGAAGAAGTGGTCGTGTCCCGACTCGGCCCGGGGAAAGTCCTGCATGGACCAGGCCCGGACGACTTCCTGACGGAAGCCGGCATCCGTGAGGGCATCGGTGGCCGGGCGGGTACCGGTGGCGCACGGTGCGGCTACGGCGGTCATCGTCGCGTCGATGCAGAGGCCGTCGTCGGCTGCGAGCTGGATGAGGTATTCCGTGCGTACCGCGCCGGAGAGGTGATTGTGCAGGTCACCACCCTTGGGCATGTCCCGGAAGAACCGGGCGGCGTCCTTCGGGTGGGTTTCCAACCAGGCGGCGGTACGCGCCTCGGAGGCAGTGGCCGTCCGGGACGGCGGTACGGATGAGGCCGTCGCAGCCTGGGCCGACGTATCGGCCGGCAAGGACGCGGCGAGGGCTGCAGCGGCGAGTCCTGCGGCCGTCAACAGCCGCCGGTGACGCGATGAGTTGTGCTGTACGGAGATCACGCCTCGCATGATCACGAAGAGCGGGGGTGGGTTACCGGGAGCGCGTGGACAGAGCCTCGTAAACCATCCGTCCGGGGGAAACCGACCGCGTCGGGCGGCCGGGCTCGTTCGGGTGATCTCGGCAGGGGGCGTTCGTTGCGGGGGAAGGAGTGCGGCGGCACGTCGACGGCGTGCCCGGCGTGTCGGGTACGTGGCGTTTGGCACAGTGCCGCTCCGTGATCGACGAACGGGGTGAGCACTGTGACTGTCATGAGCGGGCTGAGCGATCCGGCTGGGCCGTCGGCCGGGGACGACTGCGGGCAGAGGCTGAAGCACAGCGACGGGGCGTGGCTGCGGGCCGCCGGGGGTGCGGACGAGCTGGTGACCCAGCTGGGACCGGTACGGGGCGAGTTGGGTCTGGCGCATCAGGGCCTCATGGCGGGTGCGGGCCGGCTGACGGCTCTGGCTGAGCTGGCGTCCGTACGGGAGTCCTGGGAGCGGCGGATCCAGGCGGCGCAGGGCGAGTGCGGCAGCCTGGCGGCCAAACTGCGGGACGTCGCACGTACACAGGGCGCGACGAACGAGGCCGTCAGGTCGTCCTTCGCCGCGGTGATGCCGTGTGAGGGCGACACCCGGTGATGCCGATGCCGACGCTGACCTGGGCGCAGTTACGGGATCTGAAGTGCGCCGAGCTGGAGGGCGCTGCCGACGGATGGGGCAAGTCGAGCAACCGGGCCGACGCGGCCCGGGACCGCGTCGAGCAGCAACTGCTCACCGGGCTCCGTGACACTCAGGAGGGTGAGGCGGCGCAGGCGGCGGTCGCACGGCTGCGACAGCTGGGCCGGAATTTCCAGTACGTGTACACCGAGTGCGGGCTTCTCCGCACGACCCTGAACTCCCTGGCCCATGAGATGAGGACCCAGCAGCGGGTGCTGGGGGAGGCGCTCGACGACGCGGCCGCGCTGAGGTTCACGGTGCACGCGGACGGGACGGTGACGTATCCGGCCGGTGGCGAAGGGCTGATCGAGGGTGCACCACTGCGGGGCGGCACTGCGGCGTCGAGCGGGCCTCCGGGACTGGTGCCGCCCTCCGGCCTGGTCGCGCCGAACCCCAACGTGGCCAAGGCGCAGGACATCGCGGACCGGGTGACCGGGGCGGTGCGGGCGGCGGCCGAGATCGACTGGCGGTATGCGGGCATCCTGCGCCGGCTGAAGGCGGAGGAGGGCCTGAAGGTCCCCGACTCCACGTGGAAGGACGCGGCGGGCGACGCGGCGGAGGTCCGTGATGCGGCGGGGGCCTACCTCAAGGACGCCATCCCGCACGATGCGTCTCCGGCGGAGCGGCGGGACTGGTGGGCGGGGCTGACCCAGGAGCAGCGCGAGGAGTACCTCGCGGTGTACCCGGACCAGATCGGGAACCTGGACGGCATCCCGGCACTGGTCCGCGACGCGGCCAACCGGGACAACCTCCAGCTGCTGATCGGCGAGCTGGAGGGGCGGGACGACGAGAAGTCGATGACGCAGTTGGCGGGGTTGCGGGAGATCGACCGGCAGTTGGGGGCGGGGGCCAAGCCGGGGGAGCCGCCGATGTTCCTCTTGGGCATTAGCGACGAGGGGAATGGTCGGGCGATTGTCTCGTACGGAAATCCGGATACGGCGAAGCATGTGGCGACCTATGTGCCCGGGCTGAACACGGCTTTGGATAAGGGGTTTGCGGAGGGTGATCTGAAACGCGCCCGTGACACAGCGATTGGAGCCCAATACTACGATCCGTCCAGCGCGGCGATCTCATGGCTTGGTTACGATGCGCCGCAAGCAATTGATGGACTGAGTAGCTTGGCGGTAGCTGGTGAGGGGCGGGCGGTAGAGGGTGGTAGACGCTTGAATGAGTTCACGGCTGGTTTGGCTGCGACGAACGAGAATGACGACCCTCATTTGACGGCCATTGGGCACTCGTACGGGTCCCGGACCGTGGGCGCGGCAACGCAGCAAGGCGAGGGCATTCCGGGAGTCGACGACATTGTGTTGGTAGGTAGCCCCGGGGTGGGCGTTGATGAGGCCGGGGATCTCGGAGTGGGAAGGGAGCATGTGTTCGTCGGTGCGGCAGAAAACGACGTAGTTACCAAGATGCCGTCGAAGCAGCAGACGGCCGCCGGTGCTGCGACAGCCCTGGCCGGGCCGTTCGCCTACTTTGTGGGAGACGTCGCGGACCCAGGGGACGATGATCTATGGTTCGGAAAGGACCCGGCGAGCAAGGCATTCGGGGCAAACCGGTTTCCTGTGGATGAGGGGCCTGGTGTTGTCAGTCGCAACGGTTTTTCCATCGACGCGCATTCTCAGTACTTCGATCCCGTTCGGGATCCGGCGTCTGCAAACAGTATCGCCCTGATTTCTGCAGGGCATGCAGAGAAGGTCAAGTCCGAGGAGTATCGATGACTCGCGCGTACGGGTTCGCAGCTGCCGTACTTATTTCCTGTGCTTTGTCTGGTTGTGCCGCTGATTCACCTGAGGGTGCAGGGAGGGCTGAAATGGATATGCAAGAAGCGGCAACTCGTGCTGACAGGATTCTGGATGGCCTCTTCAGCGAGGTCCGGCCTGAGATCCGATGGACCCATGGGCCGACCACCACAGGCAGCTGTGACGTAACGAGAAGACGCGCAGTCATGACCATCGTGTCCGCGGAGCGCAGAGGAAACCTCCTGGGTGTGGTGGATCGCTCCTGGCGCAAAAGCGGGTACCGGATGAAATCCATCAACAACGATCCTGACGTCCCGGCCATCTTTGCGCAGACGGAAGACGGGTTCGGCGTCAGCCTGATCGTCGGAGGTGAGGGCCAGGTGTTCTTCGAGGTCGACACCCCCTGCGTCGAGGAGTCCGAGGTCGCAGAGTCCACCACCCAGGCGACCGCACCCACCTACGAGGGTATGGAGCACATCCCCCGCCCCAACATCCACTCCCCCTTCTGGTCAGCCGGCGCCCCCTGACCCCCCGTAGCCGCCCCTGACGCCCCCTCATGCCCCCATCCACCCGTACACACCAGCGAATCGTGACGTGAACCGCGCCCGAATGGGGGATGGTTGGGGGGTGCGGAAATACTGGGTGTTCCTCGGCGGCGGGATCGGGCTGGGCCTGTGCTTCATCGCCCTGCTCGTCGTCGGTACGTACTCCGCCGCCGCCGGGATCTCCGGGGCGAGCGGTGCCGTCGGGCTGGCCAAGGGGGCCGTGCCGGCGCGGTATCAGCCTCTCGTGGAGAAGTGGGGCAATCTCTGTCCCGCCATCAACCCGGCCCTCCTGGCCGCGCAGTTGTACCAGGAAAGTGGCTGGAATCCGCGCGCCCAGAGCCACGCCGCCGCACAGGGCATCGCGCAGTTCATCCCCGGGACCTGGGCCTCGCACGGTATCGACGGGGACAAGGACGGGGACCGCGACGTCTGGGACCCGGCCGACGCGATTCCGTCCGCCGCGTCCTACGACTGCGAGATCGCCGGGTACGTCAAGAAGGTGCCGGGAGACCCGACCGACAACATGCTTGCCGCGTACAACGCGGGGGCCTACCGGGTGATCCAGTCGGGCGGGGTCCCCGCGATCAGCGAGACGCAGAACTACGTCAAGATCATCCGGTCTCTCGAGAAGAGCTTCGCCAAGCCGGTCGGCCGGGTGCAGCCCTCACAACAGGCCGCCGGAGCAATCTACTTCGCGCAGAAGAAGCTCGGAACCCCGTATCTCTGGGGTGGGAACGGTACGGCCGACCAGGGTGGGAGGTTCGACTGTTCCGGGCTGACCCAGGCCGCGTACCGCACGGTCGACATCGAGCTGCCACGGGTGGCCAATGACCAGTACAACGCCGGGCCGCACCCCTCGAGGGACGAGCTCCTCCCCGGCGACCTGGTGTTCTTTTCGGACGACCTGAACAACTCTCGGGCCATCCGCCACGTGGGCCTCTACGTCGGCGGCGGGTACATGATCAACGCGCCGTTCACCGGCGCGGTGATCCGGTTCGACAAGATCGACACACCGGATTACTTCGGTGCGACAAGGGTCACGAAGGACGGGGCCGCAGCGCTCCCGACGACGCTCCCGGAAAGCTGACGGGTAGTCGGCCGTGGCCGGAACTCTCCGTGAAGCCCGGGCCCTGAGCTGCGACGATGAGTCACTCTTCGATAACGTCATGGTGATCATTCGGTGGAGAACGGAACGTACGTCACTGACGCGTCGTTCCCTGGACTGGGACAGCATGCGCACATGACCATGCGTGTCTGCCCAGAGCAGTCCGACGTGACGGCATCATGGCGTGGCGCGGCACTGGATCCGCACCGACCACGGGGGTCAGACCAAGGCGACGCACGCCGTTGTGCGTCGCAGCAGCAGACAAGGCAAGGGGCCGCGGCAGATGGCTGGACTCGCACTCGATGGGTCGAACCCCGACGTCAGCCTGCTCTACGACATCAATGGGCTGGCGAAGGCCGCTCCGACCTGGTTCGACCGGGTCATGGAGTTCGTCGGTGAGTTCGGGATCATGTTCGCCATGGTCCTGGCGGTCCTGTGGTGCTGGTGGAGCGTACGCCGACGTGGGACGACCGAGGACTCGGTGACGGCGGTTGCCGGGCTGGTGTGGACGCCCCTCGCCGCCGGAATCGCGTTGCTCATCAACATCCCGATCCGGGGGTTCGTGGAACGGCCGCGTCCGTTCCTCGACCACAAGGGGCTCGAAGTCCTGGTGAAGGGCAAGACGGACTTCTCCTTCGTCAGTGACCACGCGACGATGGCGATGGCGATCGCGGTGGGGCTGTTCGTGGCCAACAGGAAGTTCGGCCTGGTGGCGATCGCGCTGGCCCTTCTCGAGGGCTTCTGCCGCGTCTACATGGGCGTGCACTATCCGACCGACGTGATCGGCGGCTTCGCTCTCGGTACTGCCGTGGCTCTGCTGCTCGCCCCGCTCGCGATGATGCTGCTGACGCCCCTGGTGCGCGCGGTGGCCCGTGCCGGAGCGGTCGGTTGGCTCGTCCGGGCAGGCGGGGCCGGGGCCACCGCCGACGGCCGGGGTGAGTCGCTCGGGATTCCCGAGCCGAGTTCGGGTTCCGGCCGTGGCAGTGCGCCGGGCGACAGGGATCTCGCCGCGTAGGAGCGTCGGGTTCGACGATGTGAGGGGTGTCCCACGAGGGGCACCCCTCACGCATGTCCGGACATCGCCCTCGTCCGCTCGCGCGTGTCCGGCCCAGCTCACGCGTCCAGCCGGCCGGTGCCCTTCCGTGAGCGGTGCCGTGGCTCAGCGGTCCAGGTCGGTGCTGTGTTCCTGCGCGTCGGTGCGGGCGCGGTCGCGGGACCGTCGGGCGGCGCCCGACCAGCCGCAGCTGCACCGGGCCAGACAGAACGAGCCCCGTTCGACGGTCGTGGTGCTGTGTGCCGGGCCGGGGCTGTGGACGGGGGAGTCCGAGGGGTCCTGATGCACGTGTCCACGGTACCGGGCACGCCGTTCGGCGGTCGGGGAGTGGGCCGATCGGCGTCCGGAGTGGGCCGTGCGGCGTGACGAGGCGCCCCGGCCGTCGTTAGGCGAAGCGGGCCGGAACTCGTTCAGGTGTGCGTCGTTGGGGGTTGGCAGGCGATGGTGGTGCAGCAGCAGAGGTCCGGAGGCGGGGCACTGGCTGTGTGCGCCCTGGCCGTGGCGGGAGTGATGGCGCTGGGCACCGGATGCGCGGGCGGCGGGAGCGGCGGCCGGCAGGCCGTGGCCGGCGCACACGGCGCCGGCACCCCGGCCGCCGTTGTCCGGCGGGCGGCCGAGGAGCTGGTCGGTGCGGGCAGCGCCGAGACGCGTACCTCGATGGAGACCGCGGCCGGTGGGACCCGGGTGACGATCCGGGGACAGGGGGTGTACGACTTCCGGGAGCAACGGGGCCGGATCAAGGTCGTCCTGCCGAAGGACGCCGCCGGGACCGACGAGCACCTGCCGATCACGGAACTGCTCGCCCCCGGTGCGCTCTACATGAAGAACCGTGGTGCCGGCGTACCTGCGGACAAATGGGTACGCATCGACACTTCCGCTCTGGAGGACGGCAATCTGGTCACCGGCGGTGTGACCGATCCGACTGCCGCCGCCGAGCTGCTCCGGGGGGCGGGCGAGGTGGTGTACGTCGGACGCACGGAGCTGGCCGGTGTGGGGGTCCGGCACTACCGGGGAGTCGCGGACCTCGAAAGCGCGGCGCGCGAGGCCTCGCCGTCCTCGCGCGCGGCGCTGGCCGCCGCAGCGAAAGGGTTCAGCACGGACACGGTGCCCTTCGACGCCTATCTGGACGACGAGGGCCTGCTGCGGAAGGTGCGCCACCACTTCACGTTCGCGACCGAGGGGCCGGCGGTCGCGGTGGTGTCGACGATGCTGCTGTACGGCTTCGGGGTGCCGGTCTCGGTGGAGCTGCCCCCCGAGGGGGGCATCTACACGGGGCGCGTCCAGCAGGGTCGAAGTGGCCCGGAAGCGCCGTAGGGAGGGGGCCGAAATGGTCCGTCCGTGCCATGCGCGGCGCGTACCACGCTCCCTACGCTAGGGAGCCGGTGCGCCAGGAGTCGGCGACAGCAGAGAGAGGTGACGCAGGTGGTGACGCTCAGCGCTCCGAACGCTCAGGACTGTGTGGCCCTTGCCGAGATCGAACTCTGCGGTGAGCTCATGATCGCGGCAGCGGACGCACGCGAGGACCGGCTGAGTCCCGACCGCATCGACGAGGTGCTCAACGTCGGGGCGGATGCCGCCGGGCAGTCGCCGACGATCCCCCGGCAGGGCCGCCACCGGGGATGACGTCGACGACCCCGCCCCTCTCCGGCGGTGCGGGAGAGCGAGGGCGGTCGCCGGTTCGTGCGTGGGCACGGTCCGCGCCCGTTGTCAGGTGCGCAGCAGGCGGGCGATCGCCTTGGTGGCTTCCTCGACCTTCGCGTCGATCTCCCCGCCGCCCTTGAGTGCCGCATCCGCGACACAGTGGCGCAAATGCTCCTCCAGCAGCTGGAGGGCGAAGGACTGCAGAGCCTTCGTGGACGCCGAGACCTGGGTGAGTATGTCGATGCAGTAGACGTCCTCGTCCACCATCCGCTGGAGGCCGCGGACCTGTCCCTCGATGCGGCGCAGGCGCTTGAGGTGCTCCTCCTTCTGGTGGTGGTAACCGTGGATGCCGCGGTCATGGTCGGTGACGACCGCTTCCGTGCCGGCTGCGTCGGTGGCCTCGGTGCTGGTCATGGGGTCCTCCCGTTGTCCTCTTGGCCTGCGGAAAGCGTGCCGTTCTGTACCGTCTGCATACCCCTGCCGGGTATATCGTAACGAATCCAGCCGAAACGTGACCGGGGGGCCGTGCTGATCACTGTGCCCGATGCGCGACACTGAAGAACGCCGGTTAGCCGTGGCCGGATGATGCGCCTAGCATCAGCCTGACCGAATCCAAAGCACCCCGAGGACCCCACGTGCGCTTTCGTCTGACCCCCAGGGAGACGAGCTTCTACGACATGTTTTCCGCATCCGCGGACAACATCGTCACGGGCTCGAAGCTCCTCATGGAACTGCTCGGGGCGGATTCTGCCTCCCGAGTCGAGATCGCGGAGCGTATGCGGGCAGCGGAGCACGCGGGGGACGATGCCACCCACGCGATCTTCCACCAGCTGAACTCCTCCTTCATCACGCCGTTCGACCGCGAGGACATCTACAACCTCGCGTCGTCGCTCGACGACATCATGGACTTCATGGAGGAGGCCGTCGACCTGGTCGTGCTGTACCAGGTCGAGGAGCTCCCCAAGGGTGTCGAGCAGCAGATCGAGGTCCTGGCGCGGGCGGCGGAACTGACCGCCGAGGCCATGCCGAGTCTGCGGAGCATGGAGAACCTGACCGAGTACTGGATCGAGATCAACCGCCTGGAGAACCAGGCCGACCAGATCCACCGCAAGCTGCTGGCTCAGCTCTTCAACGGCAAGTACGAAGCCATGGACGTGCTGAAGCTCAAGCAGATCGTGGACGTGCTGGAAGAGGCGGCTGATGCGTTCGAGCACGTCGCCAACACCGTGGAGACCATCGCGGTCAAGGAGTCCTGAACCTCGTGGACACCTTTGCGCTGATCGTGACCATCGGTGTCGCGCTCGGCTTCACGTATACGAACGGCTTCCACGACTCGGCGAACGCCATCGCCACCTCGGTCTCCACCCGGGCGCTGACCCCGCGTGCGGCTCTGGCGATGGCCGCTGTGATGAACCTCGCGGGCGCCTTCCTGGGCCAGGGGGTCGCCAAGACCGTCAGTGAAGGGCTGATCGCCACGCCCGAGGGCCAGAAGGGGATGGGAATCCTCTTCGCGGCGCTGGTCGGCGCGATCATCTGGAACCTCGTCACCTGGTATTACGGCCTTCCGTCCTCGTCCTCGCACGCTCTGTTCGGCGGCATGGTCGGTGCGGCGCTGGCCGGCGGGACGATGGTGCACTGGGACGGGGTGCTGTCCAAGATCGTCATCCCGATGTTCCTCTCTCCGGTCATCGGTCTGGTCGTCGGCTATCTGGTGATGGTCGGGATCATGTGGATATTCCGGAAGGCCAACCCTCACAAGGCCAAGCGCGGCTTCCGCATCGCCCAGACGGTCTCGGCGGCGGGCATGGCGCTCGGTCACGGTCTGCAGGACGCCCAGAAGACGATGGGCATCGTGGTGATGGCCCTGGTCATCGCCGATGTCGAGGGCCCGAACGACGAGATCCCGGTCTGGGTGAAGATCGCCTGTGCGGCGATGCTGTCCCTCGGGACGTACGCGGGTGGCTGGCGCATCATGCGCACGCTCGGCCGCAAGATCATCGAGCTGGACCCGCCGCAGGGTTTCGCGGCGGAGACGACCGGCGCCTCGATCATGTTCGGCTCGGCGTTCCTGTTCCACGCACCGATCTCCACGACTCACGTGATCACCTCGGCGATCATGGGTGTCGGCGCCACGAAGCGGGTGAACGCGGTCCGCTGGGGCGTGGCCAAGAACATCATCCTGGGGTGGTTCATCACGATGCCGGCAGCGGCACTGGTGGCCGCGCTCAGCTACGGGGTCGTCGTACTGCTCTTCGGCTGAGCCTTCCGGCCGGCGACGAGCCGTGCCGATCCCCTGCCCGACCGGGCGGTCCCGTACGGAAAATGGGTCCGCCCCTGCTCTCCTGTGGAGAGCGGGGGCGGGCCCTTTGCCTTGTGGTGGCACCGCCATGCAGCACCCCAAGGCCGTCTGTGGTTGTCCTGAGCGTGGTTGTCCGGATCGTGCTCGCGCGAGGCATGAGGCACGCTCGTCCGGGTCCCGCTGGTGCGGAGACCGTGCTCGCACGAAGCCCGTCCGTGCGGAGCCTGCTTATCCGAAGCGGCCGGAGATGTAGTCCTCGGTCGCCTGGACCGACGGGTTGGAGAAGATCCGCTCCGTCTCGTCGATCTCGATGAGCCGGCCGGGCTTGCCGACCGCGGAGAGGTTGAAGAAGGCCGTACGGTCCGAGACGCGTGCCGCCTGCTGCATGTTGTGCGTCACGATGACGATCGTGAAGCGCTCCTTCAGCTCGCCGATCAGGTCCTCGATGGCGAGGGTCGAGATCGGGTCGAGCGCGGAGCACGGCTCGTCCATCAGCAGCACGTCCGGCTCCACCGCGATCGCGCGGGCGATGCACAGACGCTGCTGCTGGCCACCGGAGAGGCCGGAGCCCGGCTTGTTCAGGCGGTCCTTGACCTCGTTCCAGAGGTTGGCGCCCTTGAGGGACTTCTCGACGATGTCCGACAGCTGGCTCTTGCGGTAGGAGCCGTTCAGCCGCAGCCCGGCCGCGACGTTGTCGAAGATCGACATGGTCGGGAAGGGGTTCGGGCGCTGGAAGACCATGCCGACCGTGCGGCGCACGGTGACGGGGTCGACACCGGAGCCGTACAGGTTCTCGTCGTCCAGCAGCACCTTGCCCTCCACACGGCCACCGGGGGTGACCTCGTGCATGCGGTTCAGGGTGCGGAGGAAGGTGGACTTGCCGCAGCCGGACGGGCCGATGAAGGCGGTCACGGAGCGGGGCTCCACGGTCATCGAGATGTCCTCGATGGCCTTGTGGGAGCCGTAGTAGGCGGTGAGGCCGCTGATGTCGATGCGCTTGGCCATGTGGAATCAACTGCTTTCTGCGTGGCCTCAGCGGCCGGACTTGGGGGCCTTCCAGCGGGCGATGCCGCGGGCCACCAGATTGAGGATCATGACGAAGGCGATCAGCACCAGGGCAGCGGCCCAGGCACGGTCGTAGGACGCGGCCTCGCCGATCTTGTACTGCTCGTAGATGTAGAACGGCAGCGAGGACTGGGCGCCTTCGAAGGGGTTCGTGTTGATCAGCTGGCTGCCGAAGACCAGCAGGATGATCGGTGCCGTCTCTCCCGCGATGCGGGCGATGGCGAGCATGACGCCCGTCGTGATGCCGCCGATCGCGGTGGGCAGGACCACCTTCAGGATGGTGCGCCACTTCGGGATGCCGAGCGCGAGGGATGCCTCGCGGAGCTCGTTGGGGACGAGCTTGAGCATCTCCTCGGTGGATCGGACCACCACGGGGATCATCAGGATCGTCAGGGCCAGGGCGCCCATCAGACCGGACGGCTCCAGCTTCGCGATCAGCATGATCGACAGGATGAACAGACCGGCCACGATGGACGGGATGCCCGTCATGACGTCCACGAAGAAGGTCACGGCCTTGGCGAGGGTGCCCTTGCCGTACTCGACCAGGTAGACCGCGGTCAGCAGCCCGAGCGGGGCGGAGATCACGGTGGCGATCCCGACCTGTTCCAGGGTGCCGATCAGCGCGTGGTAGACACCGCCGCTGTCCTCGGAGCCGAGCACTCCGGCCATCGAGTGGGTGAGGAAGTAGCCGTCGAGACGCTCGGAGCCGCGGCTGACCGTGGTCCAGAGCAGCGAGGCGAGCGGGACGACGGCGACCAGGAAGCACACCCAGACGATGCTGGTGGCGAGTCGGTCCTTGGCCTGGCGCTTGTTCTCGATCACGGTCGTCGCGACGTACGAGAGGAACAGGAAGAGCAGGGCCGAGATCATGCCCCACTGGACGCGGCTGTGCCAGCCGGCTGCCAGGGAGACGCCGACGCCGAGGGCGATCGACACGACGGCGAAGCCGAGGGGGGCCCAGCGGGGGAGGCTGCGGCTGCTGAGGCCGGCCTTCCCGGGTTCCGGCGAGGTCTGCGGACGCGTGTCCTGGACGTCGGTGGTGGTGGCGTGGGTCATGCGTTGGCCCCCGAGTACTCCTTGCGGCGGGCGATGATGAGCCGGGCCGCGCCGTTGACCAGCAGGGTGAGGACGAAGAGGACGAGGCCCGAGGCGATCAGGGCGTCGCGCCCGAACTCGTCCGCCTCACCGAACTTGGCCGCGATGTTCTGGGCGAAGGTCCCGCCGCCCGGATTGAGCACGTGCAGCGAGATGAGGAAGCTCGGCGAAAGCACCGTGGCGACGGCCATGGTCTCGCCGAGCGCGCGGCCGAGGCCGAGCATCGAGGCCGAGATGATGCCGGAGCGGCCGAAGGGCAGCACCGAGAGCCGGATGACCTCCCAGCGGGTGGCGCCGAGGGCGAGCGCGGCTTCCTCGTTCATCTTCGGGACCTGGAGGAAGACCTCGCGGCTGACGCTGGTCACGATCGGCAGGATCATGATCGCGAGCAGGACGCCCACGGTGAAGAGCGAGCGGGCGACGCCGACCTCGGTCTTCTCGAAGATGTACGTCCAGCCGAAGAACTGGTCGAGCCAGAGGTTCAGGCCCTCCAGGTACGGGACGAGGACGAGGGCGCCCCAGATGCCGTAGACGATGCTGGGCACCGCCGCGAGCAGGTCGATGACGTACGCGAGGGGGGCGGCCAGCTTGCGCGGCGCGTAGTGCGAGATGAACAGGGCGATGCCGACAGCGATCGGAACCGCGATGAGCATCGCGATGATCGAGCTGACGACGGTGCCGAAGAGCAGGACCGCGATGCCGAAGACCGGGGGGTCGCCGGCCGGGTTCCAGTCGAAGGTGGTGAGGAAGTTGCCCTCGTCCTTCGATATCGCGATGACGGCGCGGTAGCTGAGGAACGCGGCGATCGACGCCATGAGCACGAGCAGCAGGATGCCCGAGCCCCGCGAGAGGCCCAGGAAGATCTTGTCGCCGGCGCGCCCGGTGGACTTGGGGCGGCCGCGCGTGACCGGCGGAGCCGGTGGGATGTCGAGCGGTGTGGTGGAAGCCATGGTCTTTCCGGTCTGTGTGGGGGAGCGGAGGCTCCCCTGGCGGCGGTGCACCGGATGGTCGGGTGGTGGGGCCGGTCCGGCGGAGTGCGCCGGACCGGCCCGCACCTGCGTGCGTGTCGTGCGGTGGAGGGTTACGAAAGGCCGGCGACGGTCTCGCGGACCTTGGCGTTGATCGCCTCGGGGATCGGGGCGTAGCCGGCCTCGGTCAGGACCTTCTGGCCGTCCGCGGACGAGGTGTAGTTCAGGAAGGACTTGACCGTTCCGAGGGTCTCGGCCTTGTTGCCGGTGTCGCAGACGACCTCGTAGGTCACCAGGACCAGCGGGTAGGCGCCCTCGGCCTTGGTGGTGTAGTCGAGGTCGAGCGCCAGGTCCTTGCCGGTGCCCTTGACCTTGGCGGCGGCGATGGCCTTGGAGGCGTTCTCCGAGGTGGCCTCGACCGGGGCGGCGCCACCGGTGTCGATGCCGACGGTGGTGATGTCCTGCGAGGCGGCGTAGGAGAGCTCGAAGTAGCCGATGGAGCCGTCGACGGCCTTCACCTGGGAGGCGATGCCGGAGGAGCCGGACGCGGCCTGGCCACCGGGGGCCGGCCACTTCTTCTCGGCCTCGTACTTCCAGTCGCTCGGGGCCGCGGCGTTCAGGTACTTGCCGAGGTTCTGCGTGGTGCCGGAGTCCTCGGAGCGGTGGAAGGCCTGGATGGCCTTGTCCGGCAGCTTGACGCCCTCGTTGAGCGCGGCGATCGCCGGGTCGTTCCACTTCTTGATCTTGGTGTCGAAGATCTTGGCGAGCGTGGAGGCGTCCAGGGTGAGCTTGTCGACGCCCTCGAGGTGGAAGCCGACCGCGATCGGGCCGCCGACCATCGGGAGGTTGATGCCCTGGCCGGTCTTGCAGACCTTCTTCGACTCGGCGACCTCTTCGGGCTTCAGGGCGGAGTCGGAGCCGGCGAAGCCCACGGTGCCCTGGTTGAACGCGACGATGCCCTCACCGGAGGAGGAGGAGCTGTAGTTGACCTCCACGCCGGAACAGGCGGCCATGTAGTTCTTGACCCAGAGGTCCATGGCGTTCTTCTGGGCGCTGGACCCGGAAGCACGCAGCTGGCCCTCGGCCCCGTCGCACTTGATGTCCGACGCGGCGGCAGGCGTCTTGCCGCCGTCCGCGTCGGCGCCGGTGTTGTCGTCCGAACCGCACGCCGTGAGGACCAGGGCGCCGGAGACGGCGAGGGCACCGAGCGCGGTGGCACGAAGCCGGTTCTTGCGCTGAAGCTTCACTTTCGGGGTGTTCCTTCCAGGAGCCGCCGCGGCTGGTGGGGTGGGCGGCGTGCGATGAGAGGTGGTGCGGTGGCTTGGCGCCGTGCACCGTGTACGTCCGAAATTAGGCAGAACAGGTGAAGCGGCCTACGGGGCAGAGTGAACGACAGGTGAACCGTGTAGGGCGGGCTGGTTCTGCGTGCTACGCGGCGTGGCGAGGGCGCGCCGGGGCCGCGGCCGGGCAGGGGGCCGTGTGTGTCGCACCCCGGCCAGGGGCTGCGGGGTCGTGCCCTCAGGCGCGGGAAGGGCCTGAATCCGCCGGGCCGGTGCGCAGGAAGGCGTCCAGTTGGATGCGGTCGCCGGGGCGGCTCAGGCGGGCCCGGGTCACGGCGGGGGAGAGCCACTCCAGCCGGTCGACCTCGTCGTTGGCGACGAACGTGCCGTCCGTCGCCTCCGCCGCCCAGTAGCTGACCTCTTTGGGCCGTCCGTTCGCCGTGTACAGGGCGTTCGGCAGGGCGGCGCCCGGCACGCAGCGGTGGCCCGTCTCCTCCAGGACCTCGCGCAGGGCGGCCTCCAGCGCCGTCTCGCCGCGCTTCAGCTTGCCCTTCGGGAACGACCAGTCGTCGTAGCGGGGTCTGTGGACCAGGCAGATCTCCAGGCCGTCGCCGTCCGGGGACCGGCGCCAGAGCACGCAGCCCGCCGCCAGGACGAGCTCGCTCATGGGACGCTCACGGCCGTCGCGTACGGCCAGGTCTCGCGGAACACGCTGCGCGCGGCCTCCACCTCGTGCCGCTGGTCGGCGTGGAGCACCCCCAGGGCGTACGCCGTCGCCGGGGCGATGCGCGGGGTGCGCGCTGCCGCCGCCGCTGCCGCTGCGGCCTCCGCCGCGTCACGGTGCAGGTCCAGCGCGTGCCCGGGGCCGCCGAGGGCCGGGTCGGGGGCGCCGCGCAGCATCTCGTGGGCGTACCGGTGCAGCCGCAGCAGGAGCCGGGCCTGGTGCCAGAGCGCGTCGTGGGCCTCGTTGTACGGCTCCACCGCCTCGTCGGGCGGGAGCGCGGCTACCGCGTCCAGCATCCGCTGCTCGGCCAGCCCGGCCGGGGCGTGCAGCACCACAGCCGCCGGTTCGGCGGCCGTGGACGCCAGGGGGACCTCGGAGGCGAGCAGCGCGACGGCGTCGGCGACGGCGTGGAAGCGGGAGGAGCCGAGCGCCTGGAGCGCCGCCGAGTGGGCGCGGGTCCTGGCGAGGGTCAGCCGGCGTTCCAGCAGCGCCCCGGCCCGGGCGGCGCCGACGCCGAGTGCCGCCCGCTCCTTGTCGCTCTCGGTCGCACCGGCCTCCGCGGATGTCCGGGCCGGGGGGAGCGAGGTGCCGGAGAGCTGGTGCAGCGCCTCCAGGAGCCGGGCGAGCCTGGTGGCGTAGGCGTGTTCGCGGGCGAGGGTTCCGGAGAGCCAGGCCAGCTCGGCGCGGAGCTGGTCGGCCCAGGCCGGTTCGAGTGTTCCCCGGAAGGTGTGCAGCGTGCCGCTGATCCGGCGTGCCGCTCGGCGGAGCGCGCGGACGGCCTCGTCGGCGCGTTGTGTGCCCGCGTCCCCCGGGGCGCTGTGTTCGCGGTGCAGTCGCAGGCCCCGTAGGAAGCAGGAGGCCTGTTCGCGCAGGTAGGGCGCGAGGACCGCTTCCGCGGAGAGGGTCGTCTGGTGGTCAGGGCGTCGCACGCCGGCGCCTCCGGGCATCGATGAGCATCTCTTGTACGTGCCGCAGCGGCTGCCCGTCCGCGTCCGTGGAGTGCCGGGTCCAGTTTCCGTCGGGGCCCAGGTGCCAGGAGGTGGTGGTGTCGGACATGCCTGTTTCCAGGAGCCTGCTGAGGGCGGCGCGATGCGCGGGGTCGGTGACGCGGACCAGTGCTTCGATCCGGCGGTCGAGGTTACGGTGCATCATGTCGGCGCTCCCGAACCACACTTCGGGCTCGCCGCCGTTGCCGAAGGCGAAGACACGGGAGTGTTCGAGGAAGCGGCCCAGTACGGAGCGGACCCGGATGTTCTCGGACAGGCCGCTGACCCCGGGGCGGATGGCGCAGATGCCGCGTACCCAGATGTCGACCGGTACGCCGGCCTGGCCCGCCCGGTAGCAGGCGTCTATGACCGCTTCGTCGACCATGGAGTTGACCTTGAAGCGTACGTACGCGGGCCGGCCCGCGCGGTGGTGGGTGATCTCCTTGTTGATGCGGGCGACGAGCCCGTCGCGCAGGGACTTCGGGGCGACCAGCAGCCGGCGGTAGGTCTCGCGGCGGGAGTAGCCGGAGAGCCGGTTGAAGAGGTCGGAGAGGTCGGCCCCGACCTGCGGGTCGGCGGTCAGCAGGCCGAGGTCCTCGTAGAGCCGCGCCGTCTTGGGGTGGTAGTTGCCGGTGCCGACGTGGGAGTAGCGGCGCAGTGTGTCGCCCTCCTGGCGGACGACGAGCGACAGCTTGCAGTGGGTCTTGAGCCCGACGAGGCCGTAGACGACGTGGCAGCCGGACTCCTCCAGCTTCCGGGCCCACTTGATGTTGGCCTGTTCGTCGAAGCGGGCCTTGATCTCGACGAGGACGAGGACCTGCTTGCCGGATTCCGCCGCGTCGATCAGGGCGTCGACTATCGGGGAGTCGCCCGAGGTCCGGTACAGGGTCTGCTTGATCGCGAGGACGTCCGGGTCGCCCGCCGCCTGTTCCAGGAAGGCTTGGACGGAGGTCGAGAAGGAGTCGTACGGGTGGTGCAGCAGGACGTCGCGCTCGCGCAGGGCGGCGAAGATGTCGGGCGCGGAGGCCGATTCGACCTCGGCGAGGTCGCGGTGGGTGCCGGCGACGAACTTCGGGTACTTCAGCTCGGGCCGGTCCAGCGACGCGATGCCGAACAGCCCGGTGAGGTCGAGCGGGCCCGGCAGCGGGTAGAGCTCGGTCTCGGAGATCTTCAGCTCGCGCACCAGCAGGTCCAGGACGTAGGGGTCGATGGACTCCTCGACCTCCAGGCGGACCGGCGGGCCGAAGCGGCGCCGCATGAGCTCCTTCTCCAGGGCCTGGAGCAGGTTCTCGGTGTCGTCCTCCTCGACCTCCAGGTCCTCGTTCCTGGTGACCCGGAACATGTGGTGGGCGAGGACCTCCATGCCCGGGAAGAGCTCTTCGAGGTGCGCCGCGATGATGTCCTCTATCGGGACGTACCGCTGCGGGGACGCCTCCAGGAAGCGGGTGAGCAGCGGCGGCACCTTGACGCGGGCGAAGTGCCGGTGGCCGCTGACGGGGTTGCGGACGACGACGGCGAGGTTGAGCGACAGCCCGGAGATGTACGGGAAGGGGTGCGCCGGGTCGACGGCCAGCGGGGTCAGCACGGGGAAGACCCGCTGGCGGAAGAAGGTGAAGAGGCGGGCCTGTTCCTTCTCGGTCAGATCGGGCCAGCGGACCAGCTGGATGCCCTCGTCGGACAGCGCGGGTGCGACGTCCTGCTGGTAGCAGGCGGCGTGGCGGGCCATGAGCTCGCGGGAGCGGGTCCAGATCAGGTCGAGGACCTCGCGGGGCTGGAGCCCGGACGCGGAGCGGGTGGCGACGCCGGTCGCGATGCGGCGCTTGAGCCCGGCGACCCGGACCATGAAGAACTCGTCCAGGTTCGAGGCGAAGATGGCGAGGAAATTAGCCCGTTCGAGTAGGGGCGTGGTGGGGTCCTCGGCCAGCTCCAGGACACGTTCGTTGAACGCGAGCCAACTGCGCTCCCGGTCGAGGAAGCGGCCCTGCGGCAGCTCGTCGTCGGGCGAACCGGGCTCGTAGGCGTCCGGGTCGTTGTCCAGGTCGGGGTCCAGATCGGCGGCTGTGGACAGGCCTGAGGGCACGGAGCCCGCGACGGCGTGCGGCCGGTGGGCGGCGAGGGAGCCGACCGACGGCTGGGCGGGCTGGACCGGAACCTCGGAGCTGGGCTGCTGGCTCATGGACCTATTCTTCCGCGCCTTCGGCTCCTCAGGCGCGTCGGAGCCCGTAAAGATCGCGGAAGACGCGGAAGCGGGCCCCGGACCGGGGCCGCTCCCGTTGCGGGGGGTGGGCAGAGCTGGCTGCATCCCGTGAGGGTCGCAAGCCCGTCTGAATGGCCGGTAACGGCGACATGACGTACAGGAAGCGTTGTGACTGCGGTGCTGTCCCCCTCACCGTAGGTGAACCCCCTGCCCGGGCTCCCCCCGGGGCCCGGACAGAGGGTGGCTCTCAGGCGGTGCGGCGGCGCAGGACGCGGAAGGCGAGCGCGACGGCCACGGCGGAGAGGACGAGCAGGATGCCGGTCTCGACGAGCTGGAGGGGCCAGAAATGGGAGGCGGGGTGGTAGTCGACGAACTGCGTCACCCCGCCGCGGGCGCGCATGCAGGCCACATGGTCGGTGAATCCGTCCACCGTGAAGCAGTCCTCACGGCCCACCTCCTGCCCCGAGGCGGTGAGCATCCCGGAGTCCAGGTGCCAGAAGGAGCCCTGCGGATACGCCTCCCCGGTGAGCCGAACCGACGGCCAGAGGCGATAGCGCAGCTTGCCCATCGCGAGTGCCACCAGCCCGAACAGGATGAAGGTGCCCGACGCGGCGATCAGCGTGCGGCGTACGACCATGGCACAGAGCGCCCCGAGTGCCACGGCGAGAGCCGTGTACCCGAGGGCCACCGGCCCGAGGGCGGGGTAGACGCCTTTCGCGTGCCATTCGAGGCCGAAGGCGTACGGGGAGCCGTCCACGGACGAGCGGCCCCAGCGGTAGACCAGCGCCAGGACGACCATCCCGGAGGTCACGAGTGCCAGGGGCGTGACCAGGCGGACCGCCAGCCATTGCACGGGTGAGACGTCCTGGGTCCAGGCCTGCCGGTAGGTGCCGCTCTCCAGTTCGCGTGCGATCAGGGGGCCGGCCACGAAGACACCGGCGAGGGCCGCGAGCAGGAGCATCACCGTCCCGCCGTCCGCAAGGAAGGTCTCGGTTGCGGTGCGGGCGTAGGTCCCCAGGTACGTGCCGTCGCCGCACGGGGTGACATCACCGTCGGGGCACAGCTCCTCGGAACTGCGCACCGCGACCCAGATGCGCAGGCCCACCACGAAGGCGATGCCTGTCAGGAGCAGCGCGGCGGCCGACCACAAGGCCCGTCTGTGCTGTCGCAGCAGGACACGGACGGGGCCGCGCAGGGAAGGGCGGGGCGGGGTGAGGGTGCTCATATCGCGGCCACCTCCTCGCGGGCGTCCGCGCTCGGCGTGAGCAGGGCGGGGGCTTCGGGGGAGCGGAGGTGGGCCAGGAGCAGCTCCTCAAGGGTGGGCTCCGTGACGTCCCAGGCGGTGTGGTCCACCGGGCCCTCCCTCCGTACGAGCGCGGTGAGCTGACGTCCCGTCGTGCGGGATTCGACGACCGTGTGCGGGGCGAGGTCGCGGGCCTGGCCGGTCAGCACGGAGTGCGCGGCGACGATGTCGTCGCTCTCACCGCCGAGGCGCACCCGGCCGCCGTCGACGAACAGGAGGTAGTCGCAGGCGCCCTCCAGCTCGGTCAGGATGTGCGAGGACATCACGATGGTCGTTCCGTGTTCGGCGGCATCGGCCATCAGGACGCCCATCAGCTGGTGACGCACGAGCGGGTCGAGGTCGGCCATCGGCTCGTCCAGCAGCATCAGTTCGGGTCGCTTGCCCAGCGCGAGAGCGAGGGCGAGCCGGGTGCGCTGCCCGCCGGAGAGCGTCCGGACCTTCGCGTCCTGGGGAAGCGTGCCGGCGATCCGGTCCGCGGCCGAGCGGTCCCAGGTGGCGGGATTGAGCTCGGCCCCGGCCCACAGGGTGTCGGCCACGGTGAGCTGCGGGTAGAGCGGCTTGTCCTGGGAGACGTACGCGATGCGGGGGCGGGCCTCGGCGGGCGTGGAGCCGAGGACCCGTACCGACCCCTCGGAGGGCCGGAGCAGGCCGGCGGCGAGGGTGAGCAGGGTGGACTTCCCGGCGCCGTTGGGTCCGACGAGAGCGCATATCCGTCCCGTGGGCAGCCGGAACGAGCAGTCGCGCAGCGCCCACCCGCGCTTTCGCCCGTAGGTCATACCGAGGCCGTTCGCCTCGATTGCTGCACCTGTCATGAGTGCGGGTCCCCCTTGAATGTGCTGTTCAGTACGTCGGTGAAGAGCGCGCTCACGTCGTCCTTGTCCAGGCCGGCGGCGCGGGCCCTGCGGGTCCACTCGGCGAGCTCGGCACGCAGCGGCGGGTCGGTCGTGACCGCCGCGCTGCCGAGGGTCCGGCGGACGAAGGTGCCCAGGCCCCGGCGGGCCTCGACGAGCCCTTCGCGTTCCAGTTCGCGGTAGGCCTTGAGCACGGTGTTCGGATTGATGGCCGTGGCTTCGACGACCTCGCGGGCCGTGGGCAGCCGGTCGCCCGGCTCCAGCACACCGAGGCGGAGTGCCTGTTTGGTCTGCTGCACGATCTGGAGGTAGGTGGCGACGCCGCTGCGCCGGTCGATACGGAACTCGACCGCTGCGGACTCTGCCATGTACACCACCCTTTCACTAATTGAGTAGTGAAAGGGTGCCCCAAGGGAGGGGCGACGTCAAGTGACGCCGCCCCTCGGGGTTTTGGTGCTGCTCAGGACTCCGTGCGGTACATCAGGTCGACCTCGTGCGTGGCGAAGCCCATCCGCTCGTAGACGGACAGGGCCGCCAGGTTGTCGGCGTCGACGTAGAGCATGGCTGTCGGGAGCCCTCGGGAGGCCAGATACCGCAGTCCGATCGCCGTGAGCGCCTTGCCGAGGCCGCCGCCCTGGGCGTCGGGCCTGATGCCGACGACGTAGACCTCGCCCAGCTCCTCCTCGGCGTGCACCTTCGTCCAGTGGAAGCCGATGATCTCGCCGTCGCGCTCGGCGAGGAAGAAGCCGTCCGGGTCGAACCAGGGCTCGGACTTGCGGTCGTCCAGGTCCCGCTGGGTGAGCGAACCCTGCTCGGGATGGTGGGCAAACGCGGCGCTGTTGACGGTGAGCCAGGCTGCGTCGTCCTGACCCGGTACGAAGGTGCGGACGGTGACGCCGGGCGGCAGGGCCGGCTCGGCGATGTCGAGGGAGTCCAGCGGGCGTCGCAGCTGGCGCAGTTCGCGGAAGAGGGAGAGGCCGAGCACCTGCGCAAGGTGCCGGGCGGCCGACTTGCCACCGTGTGCCCAGACCCGCAGCCGCTTCCCTGTCGCGGCGAGGAGCGCGGCACCCAGGGCCCGGCCGTGCCCGCGGCCCCGGTGGACGGGGGCCACGACCAGCTCGGCGGCGGGGGCCTCGACGGGATCGGCGTCCTCCAGCTGCGCGTATCCGGCCAGCACACCGTCGACGGTGAGCAGGAAATGCCGGACGCCCTCACGGTGACCGCCCCTCAACTGCAGCCGCCCCTGCTCGGAGACGGCCTGCCGGCCATCGGTCCCGGCGGCCTCGCCGAGGAGGGTGAGGACGGCGTCGGCCTGCTCGGGGGTGAGCGCGTCGAGGGTCTCGATCTCGCGCCCGGGTGAGGGGAGGGGTGCGTCAGTCGTCATGGGTACGAGCGTACGGGGCGGGGGTGGGGCGCCGGGGCAGGCTGTCGCACGGCCCGCAGGGGCGCCGTCCGCCCGCCTCGTCAGCGGGTGCCGGCCCCGTCGTGCAGCACTTCATGGGCGATGCGGGAGAGGTCGTCCGTGGTGGGCATCAGTTCCCGTACGCCCGGGGGAAGGCCCGCGTACGTGCTCACCGCGAGGGGCTGGTTCTGCGACTGGAGGGCGAACTCGACGGTCGTCGCGTCCTGGCTCTCCGCGATGAGGATGCCAAGCGTCCGGTCGTCCCGTTCCGGGTCGCGCAGGAGGCGGTCCACCGCAGTGACGTAGAAGCTGAGCTGCCCCAGGTGCGAGGGGTGAGCCTTGGTGGTCTTCAGCTCGACCACCACGAAGCGGTGCAGCCTGAAGTGGTAGAAGAGCAGGTCGATGCGGAACTCCGTATCGCCCACGGTGAGGGGGTACTGGCGACCGACGAAGGCGAACCCGAAGCCGAGCTCGGTGAGGAACTGGATGATCCTGCTCGTCAGCGCGTCTTCGAGCTCGCGCTCGGCGGCGGTGTCCGACAGCTGGGTGAACTCCAGGCGGTACGGATCCTTGAAGATCTGCGTCGCGGCCTCGGACTGCTCCGGGATGGTGACGTCGAAGTTGTTGGCGGCCGCGCCTTGGGCCAGATGGAGCTCGCTGCGGATGTGCGTGCTGAGGCGGTCACGGGACCAGCCGTGGTGGACGGCGTGCTGGGCGTAGAAGTCCAGCTCGAAGCGGGTTCTGCACTTGTCCATGACGAGCTGGAGGTGGCCCCAGGGCAATTGCGCAGCAGCTTGCTGCGCAAATTGTTCGGTCCATGTTCGAGCCATCTGCTGCATGTACTGCAGATTGCGCGCACTGAACCCCCGCTGGTTCGGAAACTCGGTCCGCAGCTCCGTGGCGATGCGGTCGACGACCTTCGTCCCCCACTTCTCGCCGCCCTGCCTCTCCAGGATCGTCCGGCCGATCTGCCAGTACATCTGGAGCATCTCGGTGTTCACCTTGAGCTGTGCGCGTACGTGCGCGCCTCTTACGATCGACTTGAGGTCGTCGAGCATGTCGTAGAAGCCCGAGGGAAGTTCGCCCCGGTGCTGGGCCGGCACCACTGCCTCGCCTGTGAGTTCGTTGTTCATAAGTGCAGGATTCCGTCACGTATGGCTGCGGTGACGTTTCTGCTCGCATATGTGCCCCCTACGGGTGATCAGCCCGTCTCCGAGTACGAAGCAACCAGTTCGTAACCCCGGACACCTGTCGCGCTACGCGCGTTGACTCTAGGCTGCCGCACGCAGGATCCAGACACTCACAAGGGGACCGATGTCAGCGACTCCGCAGAAGAACCGTGTGCCCCGGCGGGTGCTCGCCGCCACCGCCGGGCTCGTCACCGTCGGCGCGCTCGTCGCCGCGATGCCGGCGGGTGCCCATGACAGGGGCCACGGCCACCACCCGTCCCGCACGGTCGACGTGCAGCTGCTCTCCTTCAACGACCTGCACGGCAACCTGGAGCCGCCGGCCGGTTCGGCGGGGACGGTCAGTGAGAAGCAGGCCGACGGCACGGTGAAGTCGGTCCCGGCCGGTGGCGTCGAGTACCTCGCGACCTCGCTGCGCACCGCGCGCAAGGGGAACCCGTACTCCGTCACGGCGGCCGGCGGCGACATGGTGGGCGCGAGCCCGCTGCTGTCAGGGCTGTTCCACGACGAGCCCACCATCGAGGCGCTCAACGGGCTCGACCTCGACGTGACGGCCGTGGGCAACCACGAGTTCGACGAGGGGGCCACGGAGCTGGCCCGTCTGCAGAACGGCGGCTGCCACCCGGTCGAGGGCTGCTACGCGAAGGGCAAGAAGTTCGAGGGCGCGGACTTCCCCTACCTCGCGGCCAACGTGACGAACGAGAAGACCGGCAAGCCGATCCTCAAGCCGTACACGGTCTGGAAGAAGAACGGCGTCAAGATCGGCTTCATCGGGGTGACCCTGGAGGGCACGCCGAACATCGTCACGGCCAACGGCGTCAAGGGTCTGAAGTTCCACGACGAGATCGAGACGGTCAACAAGTACGCCAAGGAGCTGGACCGTCAGGGCGTCAAGTCCATCGTCGCGCTGATCCACGAGGGCGGGGCCCCGGCCTCCTCCTCGTACAACTACGACTGCGACAGCCCCGGCGCCGGTGACGGCATCTCCGGGCCGATCGTCGACATCGCCAAGGGCATCACGCCGAAGGTCGACGCCCTGGTCACGGGCCACACCCACCAGGCGTACGTCTGCACGGTCCCGGACCCGTCGGGCAAGCCGCGCATGGTCACCTCGGCGTCGTCGTTCGGCAAGCTCTACACCGACACGACCCTCACCTACGACCGTCGCACCAAGGACATCGTGCGTACGTCGGTGGAGTCGGCCAACCACATCGTCAGCCGGGATCAGGCCAAGGCCACCGACATGACGGCGCTGATCGCCCGCTGGAACACGCTCGCCGCACCCATCGCGGGCCGGCCGCAGGGCTTCATCTCCGCCGACATCAACGGCCGCGGCTCCACGGCCCCCGAGAAGCCGCTCGGCAACCTGATCGCCGACGCCCAGCTGGAGGGCCTGGCTCCCGCGGACAAGGGCGGCGCGGTCGTCGCGTTCATGAACCCGGGCGGTATCCGCTCCGACCTGGTGTACACGGCGTCCGGCGGTGAGGGCGACGGAGTGGTGACGTACGGCGAGGCGTTCACGGTCCAGCCGTTCACCAACATGATGAACGTCGTCGACCTGACCGGCGCGCAGCTGGTCACCGCGCTCCAGCAGCAGGTCAGCGGATCCAACGAGGCGTCCCCGAAGATCCTCCAGGCCTCCAAGGGCCTCACCTACACGCTGGACATGACGAAGTCGGGCGCCGACCGCGTGGTCGCCTCCTCGATCCTGCTCAATGGTGAGGCGATCGACCCGGCGAAGACGTACCGCGTCGCGATGAACGAGTTCCTCGCGGGTGGCGGCGACGGCTTCGCGGCCCTCGGCCAGGGCACGAACAAGCTGGTCGGTGCGTCCGACCTGGACCTGTTCAACGCCTACCTGGCTGCCCACTCCACGGCCTCCGCGCCGCTGGCCCCGCCGGCCACGGACCGGATCACGATCGTGCAGTAGTTCCGGTGCGTGGGAGCGTTCAGCCGCTCCCACGGGCCCGGAGACCGACGGCCCGCCACGTCACGTGGCGGGCCGTCGGCTTGTTCAGGCCGGCCCGGGGACGAAGATGTCGTGGCCCCCCACTCGGCGCCACAGGATGTGAGTCTCCCCGGGACGGACTTCGTCTCCGTACTGCCAGGTGGCACGACCGTCCGGCGCCCAGGTCATCTCCATGACAGGGCGTGCGCCCTGCGGCAAGGAGATGCCCTGAACCGGCTTGACCCGGAGTCCGGGTCGGAACTGCCCCAACTCCACATCCGGAACGAACTTCTTCCGGATGACGTCCTCGAAGCGCTTCCGCTCCTCAGGCTTCAAGGCCTTGAAGTCGCGCTTGAAGTGGGCAGCCGTCTCAGAAGTGGGCAATCGGGCCTCCCGGTGTCAGGGGTCAGTCTTCGTCGAGGTGCGCGAACATGCTGTCCGTGTCCTCGTGGACGGCGGTGCGAGCGGCAGCGATGTCCTCGCTGGTTCTGCGCTCGCCCTCCTGCCACTCCGGAGTCCAGAACCAGGCCTGGTCGGAGCGGATCTTGGTGAGTCCGTGCACCGTCACTTCACCGGCGCCGGTGATCTCGAACTCGATTTCGTCGCCCTGGTTCACCCCGAGGGCTGCCCGAATGGCCTTGGGCAGTGTGATCTGCCCGTTCTTTCGCAGTATGGCTGTGGCTCCAGTCACGCAATGACCTCCTACCTCTGTCGCCATCCTCGCCAAGGTAGCGCGAAATGCGAATATTGCGAGTTTGGGAAATTCGCAATCGTGCATTGCGTTGCTTGTTGCCGGGGTTGCCTCCTGGGAGGGCTCCCGGCGGCGATCCGGTCGGGCGGTGGGGCGCGGTCGGACGGTGGTCGACGGGTTCCGGCCACGCGGGCGTCGGTGGCGAGACGACCCTGTTCCGTCATTGAGGTGTGCCCGACATAATTCGAGCCCCCACGGCCCCCGGAGGCACACGCCCATGAGTCCGTACACCGCCACCCGCCGGAGCTTTCTCACCGGCTCGCTCGCAGTCACCGCCGGAGTCCTCCTCGGCGGGACGTCCGCAGCCGCCTCCCGCGCGCTCGGCACGCAGGACTGGATGGGCGGCATAGCCGACTCCACCCCGCTGCGACGCCTCACGATCCCGGGGACGCACAACGCCGGTGCGCGCTACGGCGGCCCCTGGACGGCGTGCCAGAACACGACCGTGGCCCAGCAACTGGACAGCGGCATACGTTTTCTCGACGTCCGGTGCCGGATCAGCGGTGACGCGTACGCGATCCACCACGGGGCCTACTACCAGAACCTGAATTTCGACGACGTCCTTGGTGCCTGCCGGGACTTCCTGGCCAGGCACCCTTCGGAGACCGTGCTGATGCGCGTCAAGCAGGAGTACTCGGAGGAGAGCGACGCCGCGTTCCGGCGGATCTTCGACATCTACCTCGACGACAAGGGCTGGCGCCCGCTCCTGCGTCTCGACTCCACCCTCCCGGACCTCGGCGGTGCACGCGGCAAGGTGGTCGTCCTCGCCGACAACGGCGGTCTGCCCGGGGTCCGGTACGCAGACCCGGCGCTCTTCGACATCCAGGACGACTACATGGCCGAGCCGGGAGCCAAGTACCCGAAGATCCAAGCGCAGTTCCGCAAGGCAGCCCAACAGCCCGGCAAGCTGTTCATGAACTACGTCAGCACGGCGGCCCTGCTGCCGCCGCGCTGGAACTCCGACCGGCTCAACCCGCAGGTGCACGCGTTCCTCGACGGGTCGGAGGCGACGGGCTGGACCGGCCTCGGAATCGTCCTGCTGGACTACCCGGCGACCCGCTCGGGCCTGGTCGAGTCGCTGATCCGGCACAACCCGGCTGGCTGAGGCGTTCCTACGCCGGGGACGCAGCCGTGTGTGCGGCCCGCTTGACGGCGTAGGCGCACAGCCGCGTTCCGTAGAGGTCCAGGGCGTCGTCGGGGCCCTCGTCGTAGTGGGCGGCCACCTCGGGCCACCGGTCCCACGCGTAGAGGCGGGCGTGGCGGCGGTCGTCGTCCGTGCGGGCGGGAGCGTCGACCCGGCGGTTGTCCAGCCACCGCTGCCACTCCTGGTGAGCAGCCGGGTCGGCCGTGAGCTCCTTGTCCGGCGGGCGGACCGTCTCGGTCCGCCGGTCCCGGGCGAGAGCGGCGGTGATGTACGCGGCAGGCCGTGCGGGACGCCAGTCGACGGCCAGGCCGATGAGTTCCGCGGCGATGTCATGGGCCTCAAGGCCGCGGTCGATCAATGGGCGCAGGGCGAAGGCCAGGCGGCGGAGCCCCTCCGGCTGTGTCCAGCCGACGAGCGGTCGGACCTGCCGGGCGACCTCGATGTCGCGGGCCGCCTGCCACGGGCTCCGGAGCGACGGGCGGCCTCCGTTCCTGACTCTTCTGGTGCTTCGGTTCGCCCGCGAGGTGTAGTTGATCCCACCGTCGAGTTCAGCAGGAGGGACGTCGTGGTGGGGCCCAAGAGAATGGGGTGCACGCTCCCCGGGACAGACGGTGTTCGTGCGCTGCTTTTCCACAGGGTGCGACGCGGCGCGGACGGCGCTGACCGCGCGCAGCCGCCCCCTGTCCGTCACCCCGAGCAGTCGGGCGCCGTAGCCGGTGCCGTCGAGCCGGTGTCCCATCGCCTCGTCGTACGCGGCCGGGATCGTCGCCGCGTAGATGGTTGCCGTAGCCGTGTAGGCGCGCCCCGGGAGCCGAAGGTTTCTCTTCGTTCCGTGCCGGTGCCATGCCAGCGCGCCCAGCTCCCGCAGGACCCGGACATGGCGCTTCACCGTCGCTGTCGACACTCCGCACCGGGCTGCGGTGCCTTCGAGGTCGTACAGGACGAGTCCCCGCCGGTAGTCCATCCGCGCAGCGAGATCCCGGGCCACGGCAAGTGTGGTTCCGCTCGCGCGCGGGTGGAGGCCCTCGGCGGTCATCCAGGCCACGGCAGGCAGCCACGCACGCGGTCGGGCGTGGCGGGCGGAGGTCGAGTCGACCTCCTGGAAGGCGCGGGGAACGGGGACGTGTGCCGGACCAGGGCATGCGGGAGGAGCGCAGCGCGAGGCCGCGCCGGTGGTGCGGCGCATCAGGTTCCGTAGGAGTGGGGCGGGCCGGTGACCGGGCCTGCCGGTGAATCACGGCGGGCTGTCAGGCCGCAACCGCCGTGCGGGCAGACGAGATGAGCGCTATGCGGCAGGCTTCGCGTCTCCGGAGAGGGTGAACCACACCGCCTTGTGGCAGGGGGCGCAGCACCCGCAGACGTCCGATCCCCACGCCGAGGCCAGCGCTTCCAGGAGGATCAGCCCCCGCCCGCACTCCTGCGCGGGGCCGGTGCGGAACCCGCCTGCCGGGGGTGCGGTCCAGGGCGCGTCATCGGCGACGGAGACGGTCACCTGCTCCGGACCGATCGCCACATGAACACGGATCAGTGAAGTGCGGGTGTGGCGGTGGGCGTTCGCCACGACCTCGGTGACGCAGAGGCGGGCATCGTCGACGATGCCGCTGTGCTGGGTGCCCGTGAGTAGTGAGGTGACGAAGTGCCGGGCGATCCCGGCCGAACGTGCGGTGCTGGGCAGGGAGAGCCGGTAGTCCTCGCCGTCCTTCCGGTACGGCGATGCGGAGGGTGCGGTGGTGTGGACGCTGGTCATGTCGTTCTCCCCACGTGGTGCGCTCCGTACGGGCGCGCTGCTCGTTGACCGTGGTGGTGGCCGTACGGACGCACTCGTCTCAAGGTGCTCTGACACGGCCGCACTTCGGGCGGATGGCATGTGGTGCGGTGTCTTCGCGGAGCCATTCACAGTCCATAACTAGTGATACGACATCCGATAATTTGAGTAACGAACGTCCGATGGATCGGGTACGGCCACACTGAGATCCGATGAGAGGAGGCTCTGATGCCGCCAAGGAAGTTGCTCACGGTGCGGCAGCGCCGGCTGGGCTCCGAGCTGCGCAGAGTCAGAGAGCATGCAGGCCTGACGCTGGCCCAGGCCGCAGAGCGCTTGGGAGCAGATCGCACCGCCATCAGCAACACCGAATCAGGGCGATTCGGGGTGAGCCCTCAGCGGGTACGCGCCTGGGCCGACCACTACCAATGCCCTGACGCGGCATACGTCGATGCTCTCGCCGCCATGGCTGCGGAGCGGGTGAGTGGTTGGTGGGAACATCACCGTGGCGAGCTGTCCAGCGACGCGCTCGATCTGGCCGAGCTGGAGCACCACGCTGCTGCCATTCGATCTGTGCAGGTCATGTATATGCCTGGCTTGCTCCAGACCGAGGACTATGCCCGCAGTGTCTTCGCCGAAAGCGTTCCGCCGCCCGATCCGGCGCGCCAACGGCGGCAGGTATCCCACCGGCTGCAACGCCGCGATGTCCTGGACCGGCAGGATCCGCTCGCCTGCGTGTTCCTGATTCACGAGGCCGCGCTGCGAATGACCTATGGAAACCCGGCCGTGGCGCGCGGCCAGCTTGCGCACCTGCTGCAGGAATCCGACCGTGACAACGTCACGGTCCGAGCGATCCCCTTCGCTGCGGGCGGTTTCCCGTTCGCGAGCAGTTCGGCACACTACGTGTACGGGCCCGTGCAGCAACTGGACACCGTGCAGGTGGACACCGCGACCGGTTCGTCATTCCTCGATGCGGAAACGAGTCTGGTGAACTGGCGGGTCGCGCTGGACCGGACGGAGGAGCGGTCACTCGACCCGGTTCGTTCGCGGGACTTCATTCGAAAGATCGCACAACAAGTATGAAGGCGTAGGGGTCATGGAAATCCAGTGGCGCAAGTCCTCGAAGTCCTCGAACGCCGAGGGCTCCGACTGCCTCGAACTGGCCGAGCACGACGGCGAGATACTGCTGCGCGAGAGCGACAACCCGGACGTGGTCGTGCGCACCACCCGGGCAAAGCTGCGGGCCTTCCTCGGCGGGGCCAAGGAGGGCGAGTTCGACGACCTGGCCTGAGCGGGAGGGTGTTCGCTCGGGGGCCGGGGCGCAGACGGCCGGGTGGCCGGACTCGGCGAGGGGAGCGCGGGTGTCAGGTCGCCGACTCGTGTCCGCCGCTGGGCGCATGGCTCAGGTCCACGACGCAGAAGATGTTTCCGTCCGGGTCGGCGAGAACGACGAAGTCGGGCTCAGGCGGGTAGAGGTCCCATTCGACGGTCCGCGCGCCGAGACCGACCAGCCTCCGGATCTCCGCTCGCTGTTCCTCGGCAGAATCCACGAACAGGTCCAGATGGAGGCGGGGCCGCGGCTCGACGGGTGAGGCGCTGCGCAGCAGGCCAAGGGCCCGGCCGGATCCGTCGGGGCGGTTGAGCGTCCGCCACGTTTCGCTCTCCCCCTCCTGAGCGGCGACCAGGTTCAAGGCCGCGGTCCAGAAGGCCACTGCGCGGGGAAGGTCCGTGACACCGATGACAGGGATTCCGAGTCTCAGCATGAGAGCAGCCTAGCCAGGCCGTCGCTTTCGGATCTTGCATGATGACCGGCATAAACACGGAAGCCTGCGACCCGCCCGGGTCGACCGCCCTCCGCGACATCTTCCCGTCCCGTCCCGAGGCGGTGCCGGGACCGGATTTCTCACCGCCCCGGCGGCGGCTGGGTCGCTCCCGGGAGCCGGATCGAGGCGACCGTGCCGCCGCCCTCGGCCGGGCTCAGGCCGATCTCGCCGCCCGCACTCGCCAAAGGTCTCTCGCTTGCGTTTCTTTCGAATTATGCCATGCTTGGCAGACCCTCAAAGGAGACAGAGCATGCACGGCACCACGGAAGACCGCACTCTCCTGCCCGAACACCGTGCGGAGATCGCTGAGCTCTGCGCTTTCCTCGATCGAACGCCCCAAGCGGTGGAGCCTGCACTGCTGCGTGGTCCCGACGGCAGTACGCGCACCCTGCCGTCGGAGGTCTACGAAGCTTTGGTGGTGGTGGTGAGGGCACTGTCGGAAGGCAAAGCCGTGACCGTCGCCCCGGTGAACACCACGCTCACCACTCAGGAGGCTGCCGACCTTCTAGGGGTCAGCCGACCGACTTTCGTCAAGATCCTGGACGAAGGAAGCGTCCCCTTCTCCCGCCCTGGCCGGCACCGCCGGGTGCTGCTGGCAGATGTGCTCGCATACAAGGAGAAGCGGCGTTCGCAGCGCCGCAGGGGCCTTGACCGGCTGTCCGAGCTGACCGAAGACGCGGGTCTGTACGACAACTGATCGACTGAGTAAGCCGAATCGACTGGAGCGATGTGCAGCGCGTCGTCCTGGACACTTGCGTCCTCTTCCCCAACTACCTGAGGGACACGCTTTTGCGCCTCGCCGAGGCGGAGCTCTACGAGCCTCTCTGGTCCAACGACATCCTTGACGAGCTGACGAGGAACGTCGCCGAACGAATCGGCGACGTCAAGGCCAAGGGGCTGGTCAGCGCAATGTCGGACACCTTCCCGGACAGTCTCGTGTCCGGATACGCGGCGCTCATGCCGGCCATGACGAACGACCCCAAGGATCGTCATGTGCTGGCGGCAGCCGTACGCGGCCAGGCGCATGGCGTCGTCACCCTGAACGTGAAGGACTTCCCCCCAGAGGCTTCGGAGCCGTTCGAGATCGAAGTGCTGCGCCCGGACGATTTCCTCTTGGATCTGCTCGACCTCGCCCCCGCAGAGGTGAGCTCCGTTCTTCGGGTGCAGGTGAGTCGATACCGCCGCGAGCCGCGTGACCTGCACGGTTTGCTGGACAGGCTGGATGCCGGGGGAGCCCCTCAGTTCGCCGCCGAGTTCCGCCGCCGCCTTTGAACGGATCCTTCTCACTGCCCCGGCGGCGGCTGGGGCGCTCCCGGGAGCCGGATCGAGGCGACCGTGCCGCCGTCCTCGGCCGGGGTCAGGCCGATCTCGCCGCCCGCCTGCTGGACCGTGCGGGCCACGATGGAGAGGCCGAGACCTGAGCCGGGCAGCTGGCGGGCCGACGGCGAGCGCCAGAAGCGGTCGAAGACGTGCGGGAGGTCCTCGGCGGGGATGCCGGGTCCGTGGTCCCGCACGGTCAGTTCGCCCCGGTGCAGGACGACCTCGATCGTTCCGCCCGTGGGGCTGAACTTCACCGCGTTGTCCAGCACGTTGACGACCGCCCGCTCCAGTGCGGCGGGCTCGGCGCGTACGTACCAGGGGGCCAGTTCGGCGGTGATGGTCAGCTCGGGGCCGCGCAGCCGGGCGCGTTGCAGGGCGGTCCGGGTGATGTCGTGCAGCGCGACCACCTGGAGGGGACCGGGCTGGGTGGCGTCCGGCCGCGAGAGCTCCTGGAGGTCGCCGATCAGGGCGGCCAGCTCTGTCATCTGCGCCTTGACCGAGGACATCAGGGCCTTGCGGTCGTCGGGCGGGATCGCTCGGCCCGTGTCGTCGCTGCGGGCGAGCAACTCGATGTTCGTGCGGAGCGAGGTGAGCGGGGTGCGCAGTTCGTGCCCGGCGTCCGCGATGAGCTGCGACTGGCGGTCGCGGGAGGTGGCCAGGGAGCTGGTCATGGAGTTGAAGGACCGGGAGAGGCGCGCGATCTCGTCCTCGCCCTCGGCGGGGATCCGGAGGGTCAGGTCCTCCGTCTCGGCCACGTGCGCGACGGCTCGGGCGAGATCGTCGACCGGTCGCAGGCCGGTACGGGCGACCCACAGACCGGCGGCACCCGCGCCCAAGACGCCGATGCCGGAGACGAGGAGCAGGACCCAGGCGAGAGTGGAGAGCGGTTCGGTGACTTCGCTCATGGGGCGCGCGATCGAGACCGCGAGGGTGCCGGACTCCGTCCCCGGTCCGCCCCGGACATCCAGCTGGGAGGTGTAGACCCGCATGTCCTCGCCGCCCTCGGCCGTCACCGAGTGCAGGGCGTAGGTCCGCTGCCGCTTGGCCACCTCCAGGTCCTCGTCGCCGACCGGCAGTTTCGACGTTCCCGGGGCGATGCAGACCGTGCCCTGGGAGTCGATGAGCTGGACCGTCACACCGGTGAAGGGCCGGGGTGGCAGCGAGGTGCCGCCGTTGCAGTACGTGTACAGGTTCGCCAGGTAGGGCTGGTCCACCTTCGAGCTGCGCAGCGACTCGTCCAGCTGGTGTTCCAGCTCCTGCCGCGTCACGAACCAGCACGCGGCGGCCACCGCCGCCACCGCCACCGCCACCGCGATGGCGACCAGCAGTGCGAGCCGTGAGCGCAGCGGCAGGGCGCGGAGCCGGCGGGGCAGGCCGGTCACCCGTCACCGCCACCCGAGCGCAGGGCGTACCCGACGCCCCGCACCGTGTGCACCAGACGCGGCTCGCCGCCCGCCTCCGTCTTGCGGCGCAGGTACATCACGTACACGTCCAGGGAGTTGGAGCTGGGCTCGAAGTCGAATCCCCAGACGGCCTTGAGGATCTGTTCGCGGGTCAGCACCTGCCGGGGGTGGGCCAGGAACATCTCCAGGAGGGTGAACTCGGTTCGGGTGAGCTCCACCGGGCGGGCCCCCCGGGTGACCTCGCGTGTGTTGAGGTCCATGCGGAGGTCCGCGAAGGACAGCACGTCGTCGTCGGGAAGGGCCCCGTCCGCCGTGACGGCGTAGGAGCTGCGGCGCAGCAGGGCGCGGATGCGGGCGAAGAGTTCGTCCAGCTCGAAGGGCTTGACCAGGTAGTCGTCGGCGCCGGCGTCGAGTCCGGTGACCCGGTCGCCGACGGTGTCGCGGGCGGTGAGCATCAGGATGGGCGTGGTCGAGCCGGTGGACCTGATACGGCGGGCGGCGGTGAGGCCGTCCATGCGGGGCATCTGGATGTCCAGGACGATCAGGTCGGGAGCGTACGACTCGGCCTTGGTCAGGGCGTCGTAGCCGTCCACGGCCACCTCGGTGCCGTAGCCCTCGAACGCGAGGCTGCGCTGCAGGGCCTCGCGTACGGCGGGCTCGTCGTCGACGATCAGAACGCGCTGCGGATCGTCTTCGGCGGGGCTCATCGCTTCGTCCTCTTCCTTCGGCGTGACGGGTGCTGTGTGCTGCGCTCTCAGCCTTGCACGGCCGCCGCGCGGCGTCGCGCGGCGCGTCGTCCCCGGCCGGTGGCACTGCGGATCTCGGGCGGACGGGCGGAAGCGGGCGCCGACGCGGACGCGGCCGAGGCGGCCAGTTCGGAGGCCAGCGCGAGCGGCAGGGCCAGATCGGACGGGCCGGCGGCCAAGGGGGCGGTGTCGGGGTTCATGGGGGCCTTTTCGTCAGGAGCCGTCGCCGGCGCGCAGGGTGTCCAGGTCGGCCTTCACGGTGTTGACCGGGATGGCGAAGCCGAGGCCCACGCTGCCCGCTGCCGAGCTGCCCGAGGTGCTGGACGAACTGGGCGAGTACATCGCGGAGTTGATGCCGATGATCTCGCCGTTCATGTTGATCAGGGCGCCGCCGGAGTTGCCGGGGTTGAGCGAGGCGTCGGTCTGGAGGGCCTTGTACGTCGTCTTGGACGAACCGGTCTCGCCGTTGAACTGCTGACCGCCGAACTCGAACGGCCAGTTCTGGCCGCCCTGTTGCTGCTGGCCCTGGCTCTGGTCCTCGTCCTTGGCGACCGTGACGTCGCGGTCCAGGGCGGAGACGATGCCGCTGGTGACCGTGCCGGTGAGCCCCTCGGGCGAGCCGATGGCCACGACCTGGTCGCCGACCTTCACCGAGGAGGAATCGCCCAGCGAGGCCGTCTTCAGCCCGCTCGCGCCCTGGAGCTTGATGAGCGCCAGGTCCTTGCCGGCGTCGGTGCCGACGACGTCGGCGGTGTACGTCTTCCCGGTGCTGAGGGCCACCTCGATCTTGGAGGCGCCGGAGATGACGTGGTTGTTGGTGACGATCTCGCCGTCCCCGGTGATGACCACGCCGGAACCGGTGGCCTCGCCGGACGAGGACGTGGCGCTGATCTCGACTATGGCCGGCGACACGGCCGCCGCCACACCGGAGACGGTGCCGGCGCTGCTCTGCGAGACGGTGGTCCCGTTGACGACACCGCTGGAGCCGGAGCTGCCGGAGCTGCCGCCCGCGAGCTCGCCGATGAGAGTGGCGGTGCCGCCGCCGACCGCTGCCGCGGCGATCGCCACGGCAGCCAGGAGGGCGAGCGGGCGCTTGACCCGGCGCTCGGGCTTCGGGGCGTCCGCGACCGGGGCGGGCCAGGGCGCCGGTGTGGGCCAGGCGTGGGCGGCGGCGGGCACCTCGGTGGTCGGCCGCTCGGGCCCGTAGGCCGGGGGCGGCGGGTAGGCCGCCTGGCCACCGGCGTACGGGTCACCGCCGTGCGAGCCGGTGCCGTACGGGTCGCCGCCGTGCGAGGAGCCTGTGCCGTACGAACCGTTGTCGTACGGACCGTTGTCGTGCGAGGGGGGCATCGGGTACTCGCCGCTCGGGCGGTGGCTGTCGGTCATGTCTACGAGCGTGGACAGCGAACATGAGAACAGCCTGAGTACCCGCTGAGAAGCCCGGCAGAACCGTGTATGCCCGATATAAGGGCGCTTTCCGCTACCGCCCGGTGACCGTCGGTTCGCCGCAACCGCACGACCGGCGCACCACCAGCGCGGACGGGAACTGCTTCAGCCGCTCGCGCCGTGACCCCGAGACCCGCAGCGAGTCGTCGAGGACGAGGTCCACCGCCGCCCGGGCCATCGCCGGGCGGTCCGAGAAGACCGTCGTCAGCGGCGGATCGGTCAGCCCCGCCTCCTTCACGTCGTCGAAGCCGGCGACCGCGAGCTCACCCGGCACGTCGATCCGCAGCTCGCGCGCGGCCCGCAGCACCCCGATGGCCTGGTCGTCCGTGGAGCAGAAGATCGCCGGGGGCCTGTCGGGGCCGGAGAGCAGCTTGAGGGCCACCTGGTAGGCGTCGTAACGGTTGTACGGCGCGTGGAAGAGCCGGTCCTCCGTCGGCAGCCCGGCCTCCTGCATCGCCCGGCGCCAGCCCTCGATGTGGTCGGCGACCGGGTCGCCGACGACCGGGGTCGACTCGGTGCCGCCGAGGCACGCCACGTAGGCGTTGCCGTGTTCCAGCAGGTGGCGGGTGGCGAGCTGGGCGCCGCCGACGTCGTCGGTGACGACCGCGACGTCGTCGATCGCCTCGGGGCGTTCGTGCAGCAGGACGACGCGGGCGTCCCATGCCTCTATCTCGGCCGCCGCCCGTTCGCTGGGGCCCTGGCTGACCAGGATCAGTCCGGAGACCCGCATGCCGAGGAAGGCCCGCAGGTAGTGGACCTCGCGCTCGTCGCGGTAGTCCGAATTGCCGACGAGCACCATCTTCCCGCGCTCGGCCGCCGCCTGTTCGACCGCGTGCGCCATCTCGGCGAAGAACGGCTGCCGGGCGTCCGGCACGATCATCCCTATGAGATCGGTGCGCCGCGAGGCCATCGCCTGTGCGACCCGGTCGGGCCGGTAGCCCAGCTCCGCGATCGCGGCGAGCACCCGCTCGCGCGTGGCCGGGGCGACCGGCCTGGGTCCGTTGTTGATGACGTAGCTGACGACCGCTGTCGAGGTCCCCGCCAGTCTCGCCACATCGTCCCGCGTCACCTTGGCCACGCGCGGCAGTCTACGCGGATCGACCTACCGCTTGGCAGGCCGGACCGGGGCTTCTTCGGCTGTGTCCGTCTCCACGGACTGCTCCGAACGGGTGACCGGCTCGCCCACGGGCTCCGACGCCGCCCTGGCCTTGGCCTCCTCGGAGGCGCGGTCCGCCTTCTCGGGGGTGACGAAGCGGTAGCCGACGTTGCGTACGGTGCCGATGAGCGACTCGTGCTCGGGGCCGAGCTTGGCCCGCAGCCGCCGCACGTGGACGTCGACCGTGCGGGTGCCGCCGAAGTAGTCGTACCCCCAGACCTCCTGGAGCAGCTGGGCGCGGGTGAAGACCCGGCCGGGGTGCTGCGCGAGGTACTTGAGGAGCTCGAACTCCTTGAAGGTCAGGTCGAGGACCCGGCCCTTGAGCTTGGCGCTGTACGTCGCCTCGTCGACCGAGAGGTCGCCGTTGCGGATCTCCATGGGGGAGTCGTCGGCGGTGATCTGCTGGCGGCCGGTGGCCAGCCGCAGCCGGGCCTCGACCTCGGCGGGACCCGCGGTGTCCAGCAGCACGTCGTCGATGCCCCAGTCGGCGGTGACGGCGGCGAGCCCGCCCTCCGTCACGACGAGGATCAGCGGACAGCCCGGCCCGGTGGACCGCAGGAGCTGACAGAGCGAGCGCACCTGCGGGAGGTCGCGGCGGCCGTCGATGAGAATGACGTCGGCACCCGGGGTGTCGACGAGCGCGGGTCCCTCGGCGGGGGCGACCCGCACGCTGTGCAGCAGAAGGCCGAGGGCGGGGAGCACCTCCGTCGACGGTTGAAGGGCATTCGTCAGAAGCAGCAGTGAACTCATCGCCGCCCACCTGCCTGGGTCGTCGGTCGATCGTGCACGTTCAGCTCGCCCATTACGTCGGTCCTCCTCGTTCCCTGCGAGAGGGGCACTCCCGGGTCGGACCCGGGGGAGTATGCGGCACTGCTTCGTACTCCCGTACGGCCGTCACCTGCGACGGCCGTCATACGGTTTTCACTGTGCGGTCCCGCGCCCGGGGACCGCTGAGCTTGCCGAAACGCTGCCGTAACAACGCCCGGAAAGCACAAAAGGATCCGGGGGCTGCTTTGCCCGGATCCTCTTCGCAGCAGAATAGCCCACATGAGTTCGTTGTCCGAGGGCCGATTCCCGAGTTCTTCTGTTCCCTCGATCACGCGGGCACCCCGGCGCGCCAGGTTGCTGACCGGTGACGGGGTCCGTATCGAGGCGGTGTACACCCCGTGTACGGCGGGTTCCGGCGCTCCCGGGAGCGCTGTCCCGGCCGGGACAGCCGTGGTCCTCGCGCACGGCTTCACCGGCTCCGTCGACCGGCCGGCACTGCGGCGGGCCGCGGAGGTGTTCGCCCAGCGTGCGGCCGTGATCACGTTCTCCTTCCGTGGCCACGGAAGGTCCGGCGGACGATCCACGGTGGGCGACCGCGAGGTGCTGGACCTGGCGGCCGCGGTCACCTGGGCGCGGTCGCTGGGACACCGGCGCGTCGTCACGGTCGGCTTCTCGATGGGCGGTTCCGTGGTGCTCCGGCACGCCGCTCTGTATACGGCGCCCGAAGCCGGCGGGTCCGGGAACGGTGACGGAAACGCGGAATTGGTGGCGGGGGCCGAACGGGTGCAGAGGCGCACAGAGGCGCACAGGGCGCATAGGGCGCACGAGGGGCGCGGGGAGGCGCATTCAGGCGCGTATGCCGACGCACACACGGACGCGGTCGTCGCCGTGAGCGCGCCCGCACGCTGGTACTACCGCGGCACGGCCCCGATGCGCCGCCTGCACTGGGTCGTCACCCGGCCCACGGGCCGGCTCGTGGGCCGCTACGGCTTCCGTACGCGCATCCATCGCGAGGACTGGGACCCCGTGCCGCTCTCGCCGGTGGAGGCCGTCCCACTGATCACCGCACCGCTGCTGATCGTGCACGGCGACCGGGACCCGTACTTCCCCGTCGACCACCCGCGGATGCTCGTGGAGGCGGCGGGGGACGGAGCGGAACTCTGGCTGGAACACGGCATGGGGCACGCCGAGAACGCCGCCGACGGGAAACTGCTGGCCCGTATCGCCGACTGGACGGAGTCGGCGTGATCCATGATGGACAGTCGACGCACGACGAAAGGGGTGCCGCCATGGCAGCGGGGACGATCCGCTACTGGGCCGCGGCCAAGGCCGCCGCAGGGACCGCGGAGGAGCCTTACACGGCGCGGACACTCGCCGAGGCGCTCGACGGGGTGCGCGAACGGCACCCAGGTGAGCTGACGCGCGTACTGCTCCGATGCTCGTTCCTGATCGACGGGAATCCTGTGGGGACCCGTGGTCATGAGACCGTACGGCTTGCCGAGGGCGGCACGGTCGAGGTGCTCCCGCCGTTCGCAGGAGGGTGAACCGCAGACCATGAGCAACAGCGATCAGCAGTATCCGTACGACCCGGGACACGCGCAGCAGCATCAGGGGCAGCAGCCCTCTGACTCGCACGGGCAGCCCGCCTACGACGGACAGCCTCCGCAGCAGCCGGTGTACGGGCAGCAGCCCTACGACCCCGCGTACGGGCAGCAGCCCTACGACCCCGCGTACGGTCAGCCCGCGTACGGCCAGCCCGCTCAGCCCGCGTACGGGCAGGATCAGCAGCAGCCGTACGCCCAGCAGCAGCCCGCCGTGTACCCGGAGCAGGGAACCCCCCGGGCCCCGGAGGACCAAGGTGTGACCCAGACGTGGCAGGGGCAGACCTGGGACACCCAGTACCAGCCGACGGTCCGGCCGCAGCACCGGGCCGCGCCCGTGGCCCCTGCCGTGCCCGCCGCGCAGAGCTCCCAGGGCGCCTACCCGTTGCCGCCCGAGGCCCCGGCGGCCCCGGCGGCCCCGGCGGCCCCGGCGGCCCCGGCAGCACCGCCGGCCCCGGACGCCCGGGCGGCCGCCTCCGCCCACGCCGACTACAGCGCGCCCAGCACCCTGGGCAACAGCCGGATCACCGACGCGCAGCGGGCCCGCGCCGAGGGACGTTCGCCGATCATCGCGCCGGGGATGCAGCCCGCCGCGATCACCGCGGGGCTTGGCCTGCTCCTCGCGCTGGGCGCCGCGATCGGCCCGTACGCCCTGCTCGTGCCCCTGGTACTGCTCCAGGCCGTGACGGCCGCGGGATGGTTCCGGCTCAACGGCATGTGGCCGGCCAGGCAGGGCATCATGCTGGCGTTCGCCGGCGGTGTCGTGGCCGACGCCGTGCTGCTCGCGGCGGGCCGGAGCAACGCCCCTGCGGCCATCCTCGGCACGCTCGGTGTCTGGGTGCTGCTCACCCTCGTCCTCCAGCTGCGCAGCCGGGCCGGGGC
The DNA here is from genome assembly GCF_040630715.1 of Streptomyces sp. NPDC005752. NCBI lineage: Bacteria > Bacillati > Actinomycetota > Actinomycetes > Kitasatosporales > Streptomycetaceae > Streptomyces > Streptomyces sp. NPDC005752. The sequence continues at coordinate 57,892 of NZ_JBEXYB010000024.1, forward strand.
CGACGAGCGGATGTACGGCCTGACGGCGACCGTGGCGTCGGCCGCACTCGCCGTGCTGGCCGCCGGCCACCTGGCGGCCGTGCCGGACGCCGTGACGGTGGGCGGCATCGCGGTCGCGGTGGCCGTGCTCGTCAGGGCCCTGCCGTTGCCCGGACCGGCTTCGGTCGTCGTGGCGCTGCTCGCCTCGGCGGGAGCGGGCCTGGCCGGCGGGGTGGTCACGGACTTCGGCGCGCAGTCCGCGTTGCTCGGCTTCGCGGCCGGCGGCTGCGCGCTGATCGGGCTGCGGGTCGCGAGCTACGACTACCCGTCCCGCTTCGTGCACATGACGGCAGGAGTCGCACTGCCGCTCACCGCCGCGGCTCCCGCCGTCTATCTGATCGGCCGTGCGATCGCCTGACGACTCCCGCGTTCCCTCGACTCCTGCCCCGCAGTCGCCGGGGAACCGGCCGGGCCTCCCACTCGTCGATCACTGCGGGCACACCGCGCGGCGGCAGTAGCCTCACGTGCAACAGGGTCCGGCCGGTCCGAGTGGGGGAACAACACACATGCGAGCACTGCGCGTACTGCTGATCATCGCCGTGGTGCTGGGCGGCGTCTTCGTCGCCGTCGACCGCGCCGCCGTGTACTTCGCGGAGTCGGAGGCCGAGGGGCGGGTCGCCTTCGGAGGCGCCGAGGCCGGTTCGACCGAGGTCTCCATCAAGGGCTTCCCCTTCCTGACCCAGGTGGCCGGTTCGAAGTTCGACCGTGTGGACGTCACGGTGAAGGACATCCGCGCCAGTGCTGCCGGGCGTGAGATACGGATCAGTGAGATCGAGGCCCAGCTGCGGCAGGTCACGCTGGGCGCCGGATACACCAGCGCGACGGCCTCCCGGGCCACGGGGACGGCCCTCCTCTCGTACGCGGCCCTCACCGAGGCGGCCGACGAAGGCGTCACGGTCGCCTACGGCGGCGACGGCAAGGTCAAGGTCACCGGCTCGGTCCGGATCCCGCTGGTGGAGCAGACGGTCACGCGCAGCGTGCTCTCCACGGTCACCCTGGTCGACGGCGACACCGTCCGGGTGCGCGCCGACGAGGTCCCCGGCGAGGGCATCCCCGGCCTGGAGGGACTGGTCCGGAAGAAGACCGACTTCGAGCGCGGGATCGGCGGACTGCCCGACGGTCTGAAGCTGGAGAAGATCGAGGTGACACCCGGCGGCCTGGAGATATCGATGTCGGGCGCCGACATCCGGCTCGCGGGATGACGACGTGACCTGACCCGGCCGCGGAGGACACGGACGGGCGGGGTCAGACGCTTCGCGCGGGGCGATCCGGACGGCGGATCCAGATGTTGAGACGCCTGGCCCGCCCCGCGGGAGACCGATGCGCGACGACCGCCGGATTCCGGGTCGTCCGAGGCGGTCGGTCGCATCCGTATCTCGCATGACGGACGATCGTGTCTCATCATATGACACGACGGTGACATCTCCGCCCGTACCTCCCTACGATCGGACACATGAAGCGACAGGCGGACCTCACGAAGCGGCGGGCAGTAGACCTGTGCCGCGTCGCCGCCATGCTCTGTCGCACCTTCTGAGCGGGACCCTCTCCCGTTTCCCCCGGCCCTTCGACGCTGTCAGGGCCGCCCCGTGCCTTCCGTACGCGTTCCGCTCGAAGCGCCTGCGCGTACACCTCGCACTCCGCTCCATCGCACCACCCCGCCGCAGACTGCCCCGGAGGAGAATCACATGAGCCGCGCAGACGTTCTGGTCGACGCCGACTGGGTCGAGGCCCACATCGACGACCCGCAGGTCGCCATCGTCGAGGTCGACGAGGACACCTCGGCGTACGAGAAGAACCACATCAAGAACGCGATCCGGATCGACTGGACCACGGACCTCCAGGACCCGGTCCGCCGTGACTTCGTCGACCAGGCCGGCTTCGAGAAGCTCCTGTCCGAGAAGGGCATCGGCAACGACACCCTGGTCGTCCTCTACGGCGGCAACAACAACTGGTTCGCCTCGTACGCGTACTGGTATTTCAAGCTCTACGGCCACGAGAACGTCAAGCTGCTCGACGGCGGCCGCAAGAAGTGGGAGCTCGACTCCCGCGACCTGACCGACGCGGTCCCGTCGCGCCCGGCCACGCAGTACAAGGCCAAGGCCCAGGACGAGTCGATCCGCGCCTACCGTGACGACGTCGTGGCCGCCATCGGCAGCCAGAACCTCGTCGACGTGCGGTCGCCCGACGAGTTCAGCGGCAAGCTGCTCGCCCCGGCGCACCTCCCGCAGGAGCAGTCGCAGCGCCCCGGCCACGTGCCGAGCGCCCGCAACATCCCGTGGTCGAAGAACGCCAACGACGACGGCACGTTCAAGTCGGACGACGCGCTCAAGGCCCTGTACGAGGACGAGCAGGTGGACCTCTCCAAGGACACCATCGCCTATTGCCGCATCGGTGAGCGCTCCGCGCTCACCTGGTTCGTGCTGCACGAGCTCCTCGGCCAGGAGAACGTCAAGAACTACGACGGTTCGTGGACCGAGTACGGCTCCCTCGTGGGTGTGCCGATCGAGCTCGGCGCCAACAAGTAGTTCCCCCGCAGTCATTCGTACCGCAGGACCCCGACCAGAAGGACAGAACACCATGTGTGGAGCACAGGCCGGTGGCCCCGACGCTTCGACGATCAAGCCGGGCGAGACGACCATCCAGGGCAGCGTGACCCGCGACGGTGAGCCCGTCACCGGCTACGTCCGTCTGCTGGACTCGACCGGTGAGTTCACCGCCGAGGTCCCGACCTCGGCGACCGGACAGTTCCGCTTCTACGCGGCCGAGGGCACCTGGACGCTCCGCGCCCTGGTCCCGGGCGGCACCGCCGACCGTACGGTCGTGGCGCAGACCGGCGGCCTCGCCGAGGTCGCCATCGCCGTGTAGTCCACGCGCACCGACGGCCGGAGGGCCGCACCCCAGGGGGTTGGACGCCACCTGACGGGGGTGCGGCCCTTCGTGCCGTCCACATGCGCTCGGGCGCCGGAGCGCTCTACGCTGGACACATGTACGCCCGGCGTAGGCGCGCCTATTTCCTGATGATGGGCGGATGCCTCTTCCTCTTCGTCTCCGCCTGGGCCTTCGTGCGTCTCTGGTCGATTCCGGCGGCCGTCGCGATGTGCGTGGTCGCCATGGTCATTCCGCCCGTCGCGGCGATCGTTGCCAACCGCCGCGGGCCTGAGGACCGTTGGTGGGACGAACCGTCCCAGGAGCCCCGGCCCCCCTCGGACCCCCGGGCCTCCTCGGTCTCCCCGCCCTCCTCGTCCTCGGACTCCCCGCCCGCCCCGGATTCCCGGCCCCGCTCGCCCCGGGAGGAGCCCACGGGCGACCCGACGTCGGACGCGTGGTGGGACGAGCTGGACGGCAGGAAGCGCCGCAGGTAGGACCGCGGGCTTCCGAGGATCAGTAGACGAGGGCCTGGGTGCCGTCCGCCATGGCCTCCTGCACGAAGACCTGGGCCCCCGCGATCCGCACGCCCTCCAGGACGTCCTTCTCCGTGATGTCCCGTCGCGCCGCGCACTGTGTGCAGAGGGTGACCCCGCCACCCGTCAGGATCGAGTCGATCAGATCGGGCAGCGGCGCGGCGTGCGGCAGTTCGAACTCGGCGGCGCGCCCCGGCAGCGCGAACCAGGCGGACTCGCCGGTCAGCCACAGAGAGACCTCCACCCCGCTGGCGACGGCCACGGCCGCCACGGTGAAGGCCTGCGAGCAGCGCTCCGGGGCATCGGCTCCGGCGGTCACCTTGATCACTAGCTTCTTCGGCATGTGCCGAACTGTAATCCGCGGCGGGGCAACCTCCCCTGTGTCCTGTGGGTCAGTTGTGTGCGCAGGTAAGGGAATCTGTGCCTCAGGTCTCTTGGGGGGACCCTTTTGAAACCGAACGACATCGTTGCCGGTGCGCCGGACGAGCCGCCTTCCACCCCTGGACGCCCGCGTCCTCGGGGCCGTACGACGACCCTGATGATCGCCGCCGCCGCACTGCTCGGGATCTCCGGCGGCACCGCGGTCGGCTACGGCATCCAGGCGGAGAGGCCGCCGACGCCGCTGCCCGCCCTTTCACAGACGGAGCTGGCATACCCCGCGGAGGCGCTTCCCGCGGGCGAGGCCCCTGCCCCGTTGCCCGCCTCGCAGGACCGTCAGGTCCGGACCGACGGCGATCTGCGCGACCTGCTGATCGACCGCCCAGCGGGATGGAGCGAGAACGAGGGGGCCGAATGGCTGAACGACGGCTGGATGAGCGTCGGCACCCTCGCTCACTGGTTCGACAACGAAGGCGACACGTTCGAGTACTTCCTGGAGTCCGGCGTGCGTCGCATCGCAGGGGCTGCCTGGAAGAAGGGCTCGGACCGTGAGGCCACGATCCAGCTCGTCCAGTTCGCCTCCGGGGTGGACAACGCGGCAGCCGAGTTCGCCGACGGTCAGCGCTGGTACTCGTCCGAGACGGAGGGAGGCGGCGGCAACGAGGGCGACCTGGTCAAGGGCAGCGGAGAGGGCCGCTACTACGTCTACGACGTGCCCCGACCGCAGCCCGGCTTCCTGTCCCTCTACCGGGCACGGGCCGTCATGCACCGCGGCGACATCATGATCGAGATCAATCTGTTCGACACCAGGCCGATCAGCAAGAAGGACATCCGGACGCTGGCCGAGCAACAGCTGGAGCGCCTGTGAACGACATCTCCCCTCCGGTGACCTCCGAGGCGGCCCCGCACCCGGAGACGGCGGACGTCCCGGGTGCGTCCGGCGCTCAGGACTCCCCCGCGGGTCCCGGGCGCGTCCGGCGGAAACTGCTCACGGCCCTTCCCGCCCTGCTGGTGCTCGGCGCGGTCGGCGTCGCTGCCGGTTATACACATGCCACGGTCGACGAGGCCGACCGCAGCGTGGAGACGACCGTCTGGAAGGTGTCCGCGCGCGAGCCGGGGAAGGACCCCGCGCGGGACACCAGCCGCGGCAGGGCGGACACCGCGCTGAGCAAGCTGATGCTGCCCGTGCCCGCCGGCTACCGGCTCGGCCCGGACGACGGCGAGTACGGCAACGACGACGAGGTGGACGGTGAGCGGGCCGTCGCCGCGATGAAGGAGGGCAACCGCGGGCTCGCGGGCAAGGAGCGCCGGGATTACGACAAGCGGATCGACAAGCTGCGGGTGCAGGGTCTCGCCGTCCGTTCGTACGCCACGCAGGAGAACGACCTGGAGGTGCACGCCCAGATCATGCGGATGAAGGACAAGAAGGCCGTGCGGAGCTTCCACACCTTCCGGACGGAGCTGTTCGACGCCCTGGGCATCTTCCGGGAGGGCCCTGAGGTCAAGGGCCACACCCGGAACGCGGCCTGCTATCTGCAGCCCGAAAACAGCGCCGGCGACATCGAGGAAATGGTGTGCGCGGCATACGACGGGGAGCTGAGCATCAGCGTCCGGGCAACCGGCGTCAAGCCCGTCGACAAGGCGGCCGTCGCCGAGCTGCTGAAGGACCAGCTGGACCACATCAAGTCCCCGGGGGAGTACGTATGACCGAGCAGACGGCCGAACCGGTCGACACGGCCACCGCCTCCGTGCCGGAACCAGCCGCCGTACCTGGACCGGCGGAGGCACCGGGGCCGGCCGTCGCGCCGGGACCGGTACCCGCACCGGCCCTTGCGGCGACCCCGGAACCGGCATCCGCAACAGCCACCCTCCTCCCCCCGGTCCCGCAGGTCCCCCCGGTCCCCGCACAGGCACCCGCGCCCACCACGCCCCGGCCACCGCGCCGCGTCCTGCGCGCGGTGCTCCGGTGGACGGCCGCCGTGCTGGTGCTCGGCGGGCTCGGCGCGGGGACGGCCGTCGGCATCACATCGATGGAGCGCACCGACGTACCGGGGCTCGGCACGCGCGACGACGGGCGCTGGGACTACCCGGAGCTGAGCCTCCCGGCCCTGCCCGCTGATGCGCCCCGCCCGTTCAGCGATTCCAACGCCGCCGAGGTCCACCACGCCGACCTGCGACGCCTGCTGCTGCCCGCACCCGCCGGTGCCACCGTGGACAAGAAGCTCGACGGCGGCTGGGTGGACATCGCCCGGTACGCCGCCGAGTACGGCAAGGACGAGCGGGCCGCAATGACCCAGCGGCTGGAGGACTCTGCTCTGCGCCACATAGCGGCCCGCGGCTGGACCATGCCGGACGGCACGTCGTCCCGGATCTATCTGCTCCGGTTCAACTCCGTGGCGTACTCCACCGCGTTCCGCGACGAGCTGCTCGAGGACGCCTCCCGGCCACTTCCGCTCGCCGGGACCACCGCGTCCTCCCCCGACGAGGACTGGAGTGTCGTGGACGGGCCCGAGTTCACCGCGGCGCAGTCCTTCACCGAGGTCGTGCCCCACGGGGCCGAGCAGGTCCGTCACGCCTATGTGCTGGCCGGGGACACTGTCGCCCTGGTCGTCCAGGCACGCAAGGGTGCGGGCGGCACGGAAGCCGTTCCCTTCCACCAGACCGTCGTCCTGCAGAACCAGCTCCTGGGCTGACGCGACCGGCCCGGGAAACCCCGGGCCGCCGTGCCGGGCCCCCACCCATTAGGCTGAGGGCCCGGCCGTCCGCTGCCGTCATGTCGTTCGTTCCGAGGAGCTCCCGTGCTTGAGGCTTTCTTCTCCGCCCTGCTGGTGCTGGTCTGCGTCGGCGTGCTCGCCTTCGCCGCCGTGACCGTGAAGAAGCTGTACCAGGGCCAGCGCTGACCCTCGCCGAACACCTTCCGTACACCCTCACAGATCGTCTGAGCCGCTCATGATCGAGATTCCGTCCGACCTCCACCCGGACCTCGTACCGCTGGCCTTCCTCCTCGGCAACTGGGCGGGCGCCGGCGTCTCCGACTTCCCCGGCGCCGAGAAGTGCAACTTCGGCCAGGAAGTCACCTTCAGCCACGACGGCCGCGACTTCCTCGAATACGTCTCGCACTCCTGGGTTCTGGACGCCGAGGGCAACCAGGTCAAGCCGCTCGAGTCCGAGTCCGGCTACTGGCGCATCGACAAGGACCGCAAGGTCGAGATCGTCATGGTGCGTGACCAGGGCATCGTCGAGGTCTGGTACGGCGAGCTGGCGAAGCAGAAGCCGCAGATCGACATCGTCACCGACGCGGTGGCCCGCACCGCCGCCTCCGGTCCGTACAGCGGTGGCAAGCGCCTCTACGGCTACGTGCACAGCGACCTGATGTGGGTCGGCGAGAAGGCCACCCCCGACGTGGAACTGCGGCCGTACATGTCGGCGCACCTGAAGAAGGTGGTCACCCCCGAAGAGGTCGCCGCCATGGCGAAGAGCCTCGGGGACATGCCGGACGACGGCATCGCGTTCTTCAAGTAGCCCGGTCCGGGCCGCCGCCCGGCCTGCCTGAGCCCTTGGCCACCTTCACGGTGCCAGGGGCTTTCGCGTGCCCGCGTGGGGACGAGGGCGGTGACGGCCGGACGAGTGGGGGTTAACAGATACGCGTGCACTGCAATGCGCTTGCATCGTCGCGCAGGGCTCGCTACGGTAGGGACCGCTGCGGAGCCCGTCGTCCGGTCGCCCCGGACAACGCGGAACCCCCAGTCGCATTGCGCGCGACTGGGGGTTCCGTAAGCCGTGCTTCGGGCGGCGTGTAAACAGAGGCGGACCCAAAGCGTTCGTCGCCCACCGTACCACGGTGGGTGGCGACGTGGGCAAGAGGTGCGCGGCAGTCATTCACGGCAGGGGCCGGAAACAGGGGGGCATCATGGCGGACGCATGGCCGGAATGGATGGGGCGGGCGTTCTCGGAACCGAGGATGGAGCCGTACCGGGACGCCTGCGGCGGCGATGCCGCGCAGGCCCTCCGGCTGTACTGGTGGAACGTCGAGGCGTGCGCGGCGCTCTACGGACCGCTCCACTGCCTGGAGCTCGCTCTGCGCAACGCCCTGAACACGGTGCTGACCGAGCACTACGGGAGGGCGGACTGGTGGGAGGCGGCGCCGCTCAACGCGCAGGGCATGAGGCTCGTGGCCAAGGCCCGCGCGAAGTGCGCCGGCCGTCGGCGCCGCGGACGGGGTCCGGTGGGGACGGACAGCGTGGTGGCGGAACTCTCCTTCGGCTTCTGGGCCGCACTGCTCAGCAGCGGCTCCGGTTACGACCGTACGTTCTGGGTGCCGGTGGTCCACAAGGCATTCCCCCACTACGGAGGGCGACGTGACACCCTGTACGACGCGCTGGGGTCCCTGGTGCTCCTGCGCAACCGGGTCATGCACCATGAGCCGGTGCACACGCGGCACCTCGCTGCGGACCACGCCAAGATCTACCGCCTGCTCGGGTACCTGAGCCCCGCTCTCGTCCCGGAGGCACGTGCGATGGACCGGTTCCCCTCTGTGCTGCGCCACCGCGGGGCGACCTGTGACGGCAGCCGCCGTCCCCGGTTCTGAGCGTCCGGTCCGACCGCACCCGACCGCTCCGGGTTCATCCCGGGGCCACACTGGAGGACTTCGTGGCGCCCACCACCGGACCCGTGGTCACGCGCGCGGACATCGCCCGCCGCACGGCGGTGCGCCGCCCGGCCGTCAGCAACTGGCAGCGCCGTTACGCCGACTTCCCCGAAGCGGTGTCACGGAGCGACGAGGACGTCGAGTTGTTCCCGGAGGCCGAGGTGCAGACCTGGCTGGACCGCCGGGTGATCCCGGCCAACGCCCGCCAGGCGGGGGAGGGAGCCGGGGCGACCTACGGAGACCGCTTCCGGCGGAAGGACGCCACGGAGGGGTTCGTCGCCGCGGTGCGCGCACTGGCGACAGATCCGCGGCACTTCGGTGGCCACATCCCGCACGATCACTACCTGCTGTTCCTGATGGCCCTCGTCCATGTGCGTCAACTGCGTCCGGAGGTGTGGCGCGCCTGCTCGGACCGGCAGGGGGACGTGGTGGGCGCGGTGCGGCACGTCCTGTGGGAGGACGGGGCGTACCACCTGGCGGACCTGCTCGGCCGGTCGCTCGACAGGTGCCCGCCACGCATGGCCGGGGAACTCGTGGCCGCTCTCGGCCCCGCGGCGCCGGCCGGTGCCTCCGCGCCGGAGTCCGAGGCCGGCGCGGAGGCGTTCGACCTGCTGCTGGCCGCCTACGGAGACGTGACCGGCGGAACTGCCGGTGAGCTGCCGACCCCCCCGTCGGTGGCCCGCGCGGTGGCCGGGATGCTGATGGCCGGGCCGCCCTCCGGCGACGGCCCGCCCGTGCGCCTGCACGACCCCTACTGCCGGGCCGGGGAGATGCTGGCCGCTTCGGTCGACGCCGTGCGAGCGTCCGCCCCCGTACCGCCGTCGCTGTCCGTCAGCGGTGCCGGGACCCAGGCCGTGCCCTGCGAACTGGCGGGCATGAATCTCGCGCAACGGCACCAGCCGGCCGACCTGCGCACGGAGCCGGGGGCACAGGACCGCGGCGCGGACACGGGGGGCCGGTTCGACCGTGTTCTGACGAACCCCCCGTTCAACGCCCGGCTCACCACTAGGGGCTCCGGGCACCTCGCCCCGCACTGGAGCTATGGGGAACCGCCGGCTCACAACGCCAACTACGACTGGCTCCAGTCCGTGGTCCACAGCCTCTCCGAGCGGGGCCGGGCCTGTGTGGTGATGCCCACCAACGCGGCTTCCTCCGCGCACGCCGGTGAACGGCGGATCCGGCGGGGCATGATCGAGGACGGTGCGGTCGAGGCCCTGGTCGCCCTGCCGCCGCAGCTCTTCCCGGCCACCGCAGTCGCCGTGAGCGTGTGGATCCTGAAGCGTCCGGCCGGCTCCTGCAGGGACGTCTTCTTCCTCGACGCGACGGGCCTGGGATCCATGGCGTCCCGCACCCGCCGTGTGCTCGCGGCCGAGGACACCGACCTGCTGGTCCGGATCACCGGGTCCCGGGAGGAGCGGAGGGGCCTCAGCCGCATCGTCGGCATCGACGAGATCCGCGCGCACGGACACTCGCTGAGTGCGACCGCCTACCTGACCACCCTGGCAACCGAGCCGTCCCGGGAGGCGACCGGCGGCCAGGTGCGGGCGCTGGCCGGACGCCTGGCAGAGCTCGGCGACCGTGCACGTGATGTCGACCGGCACATCGAGGCCCTGTTCAAGGAGTACGGACTGTGACCACGTACGTCGAGGAGGGGCTGCCGCAGGGGTGGGGAGTCGTCCCCCTGTCGCAGCTGTGCGAGCTGCGGTCGGCCGGGACTCCGGTGAACGTCCTGAAGGAGCCGGAGCCGGGCGCGGTGCCGTTGGTGAGGCCTGCCGATCTTCGGGAGCGCCGGATCGTCCACCCGGGCACCGCCTTCGTCGGCGCCGACCAGGCCGAGGGGCTGACCCGGGGACGCGTCCGCGCGGGGGACATCCTCGTCACGCGCACCGGCACGGTGGGGCGCGTCGCCCTGGTCACCGAGGCGGAGACCGGGTGGTTCCACAACACCCACGTGCTCTGTCTGCGGCCGGCCGACGCGGCCTCCGCACCGTACCTGGCCGGCTTCCTGGCCGGGCCGGGCGCCGTGGCCTGGATGAACGGCCACGCTGCCGGAAGCGCCATCCGGTCGATCACCGTCGGCACGCTGGCCGGCCTGCCGGTCGTGCTCCCTCCGCCCGGTGAACTGCGGCGGATCGGCGCCGTGCTGGGCGCGCTGGACGAGAAGATCCGGGTGCACGAGGAGATCGCGCGTACGACGGGGCTGCTGCGCGAGTCCCTGGCCGGTCTGCTGATGAGCGGGAACCCGTCCGTGCCCCCGGAGTGAGCTCGATTCCGCCCTACACTGGGCCTGTGGTGAGCACCGACTGGAAGACCGATCTTCGGCAGCGCGGCTACCGGCTGACGCCGCAGCGTCAGCTTGTCCTGGAGGCGGTCGACGCCCTGGAGCACGCGACACCCGACGACATCCTCTGCGAGGTGCGCCGGACGGCGTCGGGCGTGAACATCTCCACCGTCTACCGGACCCTGGAGCTCCTGGAGGAGCTCGGGCTGGTCAGCCACGCCCACCTCGGGCACGGCGCCCCGACGTACCACCTGGCCGATCGCCACCACCACATCCACCTCGTCTGCCGGGACTGCACGAACGTCATCGAGGCCGACGTCGACGTGGTCGCCGACTTCACCGCGAAGCTGCGGGGCGCCTTCGGCTTCGAGACCGACATGAAGCACTTCGCGATCTTCGGGCGCTGTACCGACTGCACGGCGAAGGCGGCGGAGGCGGCGGAGGCCGGGCCGGCGGAGGCCGGGCCGGCGGAGGAACCCGGGAGCCCGCGGTAGGCACGGCCGTCCGGGTCGTACGCTGGTCGCATGAAGAGCCCCCTGCTGTCCCTGCCCGGCGCCGTCCCCGCCGAGGGGCGCGACGAAGGCGTCGCCGCGCACTACGGCGACCTGTTCCGTGAGCAACGCGCACTCGCCGACGGCAGCGGTCTCGTCGACCTTTCGCACCGGTCGGTCGTCACGGTCACCGGTGACGACCGGCTGAGCTGGCTGCATCTGCTGCTCACCCAGCACGTCAGCGACCTCGCGCCGCACCAGGCGACGGAGGCGCTCATCCTCTCCGCCAACGGGCACATCGAGCACGCCCTCTATCTGGTCGACGACGGTGCGACGGTGTGGATGCACGCCGAGCCGGAGACCCGGGGCGAGCTGATCGCGTACCTGGAGTCGATGAAGTTCTTCTACCGGGTCGAGGTCGCCGACCGTACGGAGAACTACGCCGTCGTGCACCTTCCGGCCGGTTCCATCGCCGAGGTCCCGGACGGTGTGGCCGTGCGGGAGACGGCGCACGGCCGTGACCTCTTCCTGCCCCGGGCCGACCTGGAGGCGTATGCCGCCGGGCACGGACCCGTGGCCGGGATCCTGGCGTACGAGGCGCTGCGCGTGGAGGCGCACCGCCCGCGGCTCGGCTTCGAGACCGACCACCGCACCATCCCGCACGAGCTCGGCTGGATCGGCAGTGCCGTGCACCTCCAGAAGGGCTGCTACCGGGGCCAGGAGACGGTGGCCCGTGTCCACAACCTGGGGAAGCCGCCGCGCCGCCTCGTCTTCCTGCACCTCGACGGCAGCGAGGTCCATCTCCCCGGTCACGGGACACCGGTCCGTCTCGCGGCCGACGGTGAGGAGGGCCGCCAGCTCGGTTTCGTCACCACCTCGGCCCGTCACCACGAGCTGGGGCCGATCGCCCTCGCACTGGTGAAGCGGAACGTGGCGGTGGACGCGGAACTGCTCGCGGGGGACACCGCGGCGGCCCAGGAGACGGTCGTCGAGCCGTAGGGGAGCCGCGAGTGGTGCGCCCCGCCGCTACACCTCGACCAGCACGGTGAACGGGCCGTGGTTCGTGAGCGAGACCCGCATCTCCGCCCCGAACCGGCCCGTCTCCACCTGCGCGCCCAGCGCGCGCAGCCGTGCCACCACCTCGTCGACCAGCGGCTCGGCGATCTCGCCCGGCGCGGCGGCGTTCCAGGTGGGCCTGCGGCCCTTCCTGGCGTCCCCGTAGAGAGTAAATTGCGAGATGACCAGAAGGGGCGCGTTCACGTCCGAGCAGGACTTCTCGCCCTCCAGGATCCGCAGGGTCCACAGCTTGCGGGCGAGCTGCGCCGCCTTCTCCGCGGTGTCGCCGTGAGTGACCCCCACCAGCACACACAGGCCCTCGCCCACGATCTCGCCGACCGTCCCGGTCCCCGACGGATCGTCCGCCGCGCCTGCGACGGTGACGCTCGCGCCGTCCACTCTCTGTATCACTGCACGCATACAGACCAACCTATCTTGGGCCGAACGGGTACAGAGCACCTGCGTGAACACCCTGCGTAGTGACACCATGCACGATGTCGGTGTGCCGACGCACCGGTCGAGGGGACGGAACAACATGACGACACGTGGAACCGGGCCATCACCCGGTGCCGTACCAGTGACACAGACGGCCGCCGGCCTGCGGCCCCCGGTGCAGCGGACCGGTGACGCCCCCGGCCAGCCGGCCGCGCCCCCCGTGCAGGTGCCGGGGACCGTCTCCGTGCCCGGGCAGACCGCGGGCGGTGCGGCCGAAGGGCTGGCCTCCGTTCGTCTCCAGCCGGAGTTCGGCGGGCTGCGGCTGCCGGACCTGCGCACGCTGCGCCGTGACGCCCAACGCGACGAGGCGGACCTCAGTTACGTACGCCGTCTGGTCCAGGGCCGCATCGACATCCTCCGGGCCGAACTCGCCCGCCGGGCGGGCCCCGAGTCGCCCGTGGTGGACCGGCTCTCGGAGATCCTCGCCGACACCCCGTCCCTCCACCGTTCCTCGGTCCGGCACGTCACCCTCACGACGCCGCGCAGCGACGAGTACCGGCAGCTGGCGGCGGACACGCTGGCGGAGGTCGAGCTGTCCGACCTCGTTGCCCGGACGGACGAGGAACTGCTCACCGCCATGGGGCGCCTCGTCCGCTACGAGCGGCAGGTGTCCCGGCGCCGTCACCGGCTCCAGCGGACCGTCGACGATTGCAGCGCGGAGATCGCCCGCAGGTACCGTGACGGGGAAGCACAAGTAGAGGACCTGCTCGCCTGAAGCGACCCTTCCGGGGGTGGGTCACGCCCGCCCCCGGAAGGCCGCCCACCCCATGACCTCCTCCACAGCCCCGTTCTCGTCCTCGCCCTCCGTGCATCCGGTCCTGGCCGAGGTCGTGCGGTCCGGTTTCGCCGAGGGCAGCCACCGGGGGTCGCTGGTCGTCCTCGCCGCCGACGGGAGCGTGGAGTTCGCGCTCGGTGACCCGGCGGCCCCGGTCTTCCCCCGTTCGTCGAACAAGCCGATGCAGGCCGCCGCGATCCTGCGGGCCGGTCTCGACCTCTCGGGGGAGCGGCTGGCACTGGCCGCCGCGAGCCATTCGGGGGAGCCCTTCCACCTCGACCTGGTGCGCACGATGCTCGCCGAGCACGGGCTCGACGCCGATGACCTGCAGACGCCGCCCGATCTTCCACTGGACCCGGTCGAGGCCGAGGCGTACCTCGCCGCCGGGGGTGTGCGGGAGCCGATCACCATGAACTGCTCCGGCAAGCACACGGCGATGCTGGCCGTCTGCCTGCGCAACGGATGGGACACGGCGACCTATCTCGACCCGTCCCATCCGCTGCAGCGCCTGGTCGGCGAGGTCGTCGCGGAGGCGGCGGGCGAACCCGTCGCGGCGATCGGCACCGACGGCTGCGGCGCGCCGCTGATGGCGATCGGGCTGGTGGGGCTGGCTCGCGCGTTCCGGGCGTTCGTCCTGGCGGAGCCGGGCACGGCGGAGCGCCGGGTCGCGGACGCGATGCGGGCGCACCCGGAGTACGTCGCCGGCACGCGGCGGCCGGACACCTGGCTGATGCGGGAGGTGCCGGGCGCGCTCTCCAAGATGGGCGCGGAGGCGGTCCAGGCGGTGGCGCTGCCGGACGGGCGGGCGCTGGCCTTCAAGATCGACGACGGTTCCACCCGCGCCCTGGGCCCGGTCCTGGCCCGTTCCCTCGAACTGCTGGGCGTCGACGCCCCGGTGGTGTCCCGCATCGGGCGGGCGCCGCTGCTGGGCGGTGCCGTCGAGGTGGGCGGGATCCGGGCGGCGTTCTGAGCGACGCCGGGGCTGCGGAAATGCGGGAGACATTCCGAACTCCCTGCGCCTAGCGTGGGCGGCATGAGCCTTGATCCACGCACCGTCTCCGCAGCCGAGTTCCCCGACTGGCTGCGCGCCGTGGGGACCGGTTTCGTCCGGGCGTCGGCCGGGGTGCCCGGTGAGGAGGAGGTCGCGTTGCGCCTGGCCCATACCGATCTCGGCCGTGTCCAGGGCGTCTTCGACGCCGGGCGCTGTGTGGCCACGTTCCGGTCCTTCGCGCAGGAACTGACCGTCGTGGGCGGGGCGAGGGTGCCGGCCGACGCCATCACCGCCGTGACCGTGACCCCCACGCACCGCCGCCGGGGGCTGCTCAACCGGATGATGGCCGTGGACCTCGCGTCTGCGAAGGAGCGCGGCGACGTCCTCGCCTCGCTGATCGCGGCGGAGTACCCGATCTACGGGCGGTACGGCTTCGGTCCGGCCGCGTGGATCACCGAGTGGGAGATCGACGTACCCCGGGCGGGCCTGGACCCGCGCGCGCCGGTCCCGTCCGAGGCGGACGGCGGCCGGATCGAACTGGTCGACGGAGCCGACGTGCGCAAGCTGGGCCCCGAACTCCACGGCCGCGTCGCCGCCCGGCAGCACGGCGTGGTCTCCCGCGACGAGCGCTGGTGGCAGCGCAACACCGGCGTGGACGTCCCGGAACACGAGACGTGGAGCGAGCCGTTCTACGCGGTGTACCGGTCGCCGGACGGGGAGGTGGACGGCTTGGTCGTCTACCGTGCCGACGACCACTGGGGCGACCGGAAGCAGCCGCGCGAGACGGCGACGGTGAGCAGCCTGATTGCGGCGACCCCGGCGGCGGAACGGTCCCTGTGGCGGTTCGTGTGCTCCATCGACTGGATCACCACGGTCCGTACCGGCTACCGGGCCCCGGACGACCTGCTCCCGCTCCTCCTCCCGGACCCGCGTGCCGCCCGCGTCGTGACCCAGGCGGACTGGTTGTGGCTGCGCGTCCTCGACGTACCCGCGGCGCTGGAGGCGCGTACGTACGCGACCGGGAGCGCACTGGTCCTGGACGTCCATGACGCCGGGGGCCTGGCGGGCGGCCGGTTCCTGCTGGAGGTTTCACCGTCCGGCGCCTCCTGCGTCCCCACGACACGGAGCGCCGACCTCACGCTGGACGTGGCGGAACTGGGCGCGCTCTGCCTGGGCGACGAGTCGCCGGTGCGGCTGGCCGCCCTGGGCCGGCTCGACGAACACCGCGTGGGCGCGGCGGCCGAGGCGGACGTGGTGTTCCGGGCGCCACGGCGTGCGTGGTGCCCGGACGTGTTCTGACGGGCGGGCTCCTGGGGGCGTCGATGGTTCACGAAGCGCCCCGGGATCACTGTGTCCGCACCCTGAACAGCACCCTCGACAGGATCAGGGCGATCACCAGGATCCCGGCGGCCCACGCGAGCGCGGTCCAGGGGGCGTCGCCCACCGGCTGGTCCAGGAGGAGGCCCCGGAGCGATTCGATGGCCGGGGTGACCGGCTGGTGGTCGGCGAAGCCGTGGAGCCAGCCCGGCATGCTGTCGACCGGGACGAAGGCACTGCTCGGGTAGGGCAGGAACGACATGAAGAAGGTGAACCCGCCGGCCGCTTCGGGCGTACGGGCGAGCAGGCCGATCGCGGCGGAGATCCAGGACAGGGCCACGATGTAGGCGAGCAGCACGGCGGTGACCGCCAGCCAGCCGGCGGGGGTGGCGGCGGGGCGGAAGCCGATGAGCAGGGCGACGGCGAACACCAGCGTGGTCGAGACCAGGTTGCGTACCGTGCTCGCCACCACGTGGCCGGCCAGGATGGGCATCGCGCCGATGTCCAGGGAACGGAAGCGGTCGATGATTCCGCCCTTCATGTCCTCGCTCACCGCCACCGCGGTGGTGGCCGAGCCGAAGCCGGCGCAGAGGAACAGGACGCCGGGGACGACGTACATGACGTACGAGTCGTATGCCGTGCCCGTGTCGATCGCGCCGCCGAAGAAGTAGACGAAGATCAGCATCAGCATGATCGGCAGCATCATCGACGTGATGACGGCGTCGACGTTGCGACGGCTGATGAGCAGGCTGCGGCCGGTCATGACCGAGGCGTGGGTCAGCGCTCCGGGTGCGTCAGACATGGGCCGGTGCCTCCGTCCTGTCGGCGGTGAGGGCGAGGAAGACGTCGTCGAGGGTCGCGCTGTGCACGGAGAAGCGGTCGATCTCGGTGCGGTGCGGGTCGATCTCGTCGAGCAGGGTGCGGGCGTGGGTCGCGGTCCCGTCCGTGGGGATGCCCAGGGTGAGGGTCTCGGGGGAGTGGTGGACGGCGCGGGTGGCCAGCCGGAGGTAGGCCTCGCGGCTGTGGAGGACGAGGTCGAGACGGTGTCCGGCGACCCGTGATTTCAGGGTCTCCGGGGTGCCTTCGGCGACGGCGCGGCCCTTGTCGAGGACGGTGATCCGGTCGGCCAGCTGATCGGCCTCCTCCAGGTACTGGGTGGTGAGCAGGACCGCGGCGCCCCGGCCCGCGAGGTCGCGGACCACCTGCCAGAGCTCGCGGCGGCTGCGCGGGTCGAGGCCGGTGGTGGGCTCGTCGAGGAAGAAGACGCCGGGCTCGGGTGATCCGACCAGCCCGGCCGCGAGGTCGAGGCGGCGTCGCATCCCGCCCGAGTACGTACGGGCCTGGCGGCGGGCCGCTTCGGTGAGGCCGAAGCGGACGAGGAGTTCCTCGGCGCGCCGACGGGCCTGGCTGCGGGTCAGGCCGGAGAGACGCGCCATCATCCGCAGGTTCTCCTCGCCGGTCAGGGTCTCGTCGACGGCGGCGAACTGCCCGGTCAGGCTGATCGCGCGGCGCACCAGGCGTCGGTCGGCGACGACGTCGTACCCGGCGACGCGCGCCGTGCCGGAGTCGGCGGTGGCGAGGGTGGCGAGGATCCGCACGGTGGTGGTCTTGCCCGCGCCGTTGGGGCCGAGCAGTGCGTGGATCCCGGCGCGGGCGACCCGGAGGCCGACGCCGTCGAGGACCCGGGTGCCTGGTCTCCCGTAGGACTTGGTCAGGCCGTGCGCCTCGATCATGACGTCGTTCATGGCCGTACTCATGGCGGTCCCCCTTCTGCGTATGACATACGCGTTACTGCGTAAGCATTACGCAAACCTAGGATGGTGGCAAGCCAGTACCGGGAAAGGCGGCTTCGGGTGACGGAGAACAGCAGTGCGTCGTCGGGCGGTACGGGCCTGCCGGCCAGCATCGAGGCCGCATGGGGACTGCGCGAACGTCCGGTCAAGGGCCCCAAGCCCGGCCTGACTCTGGACCGCATCGTGGACGCGGCGGTGTCGGTGGCCGCGTCGGAGGGCCTTCCGGCCGTCTCGATGGGCCGGGTCGCCAAGGAACTCGGCGCCTCCACGATGTCGCTCTACCGCTACGTCTCCGCCAAGGAGGAGCTGTACGTCCTCATGCAGGAGGCGGCGATGGGTGCCCCTGAGCCCCTGGCCGCACTGGAGGAGGGGGCAGGCTGGCGGGAGGGGCTACGTCAGTGGGCGTGGGCGCAGCGCGGGATGTTCCGGCGCAACCTGTGGTCCCTGCGCATCCCGATCGCGGGGCCGCCGGCCAGTCCGCATTCGGTGGCCTGGTGGGAACAGGGCCTGCAGGTGCTGGAGGGCAGCGGACTGCGCGAGGGCGACAAGATCTCCGTCATCCTCCTCGTCTCCGGCTTCGTGCGGAACGAGGCCCTGCTCATGAGTGATATCGCCGCCGCCGTCGAGGCGAAGGGCGCTTCGGCCGAGGAGGTGATGGGCCAGTGGGAGCGGACGGTGCAGCGACTCATCGACCCCGCCCGCCATCCGGCGCTGTCGAGACTGCTGTCCTCCGGTGCCATGGGTGAGCCGGACGAACCCGACTACGACTTCGTGTTCGGTCTCGAGCGGGTGCTGGACGGCGTCGAGGTGCTCATCGATAAGGGCGCGGAGTCGTGAGTGCGGGGGATCCGGGACCGCGCGAGCACGAGGAGCGGCCCGCCGACGGGCGCTTCCGGCACGGTGGCGCCGGCCGGGCCCGCCTGCACGTCGGTAAGCGTTCGCCGGTCACCGCCCGGACGGGGAGAGCTCCTTGGTCAGCCGGACCGGGGGAGCTCCGCCCGGAGGAGGGCGTGCGCGAACGGCTCTCCGGTGCGCTGGGCGTACGCCAACCGCTCCTTCACCTCGCGCAGCGTGCGCGGCCGGTAGCCCGGGCCGCCGCCGCAGCAGTTCTTGTGAAAGCGGACGCCGGCGTGCAGCAGCACCGAGAGCGCACGCCATGCCGCGGTGTCCCGGCGACGTGGCGCCGCGAAGGCCGACCCGACGTGGATCAGCGCCCGTATGCAGCGAGGACAGGCGCGGTCCGCCCTCTCCCTGTCGTAGGGCTGCTTGTACGAGGCGCGGCACGGCAGACAGACGTACGAGGTTCTGGGCTCCGGCATACGGCAAGGGTAGGCCGCGGCACCGGGTTGTTCGATCGGCTGTACGCGGCACCGTCCGGCGCCCGCGCCACGGCCACCCGACCCGGCGGTCAGGGGCGTCCGCACCGCGGGTGCTCCCACGGTGCGGACGTCCCTCGTCGCGGTGGCGTCACGCGTCCCGGTCGGCTTCGCGCGCCGCGTGTTCGAGCCGGTTCCGGTGCCCCTCCCAGTAGGCCGCGTCGCCCGGCGGCAGGTTGCCGTTGTCCTCACGGAATCCCGCGGCGCCGTCGATGAGTTCACGGAGGATGTCGGCGTGCCCGGCGTGCCGGTGCGTGTCGGTGATCACGCGCAGCACGGCGTGATGCAACGTCACCTCGGCCCGGTGGGAGGGCCACCACGGCACCGTGCCGACCGTGTCGAGGGGCAGCGCCTCGATCGTGGCGTCCGCGTGTGCCCATGCCCGGCGGTAGAGTCCCACGACCCGCTCACGTGACTCGCCGGCGGTGGCCCACATGTCGGCATTGGCGTCGGCCTCGTCCTCGAGCCATGGCAACGGCTCGCCGGACGGCCGTGCGAAGGTGTCGCCGAGATAGCCCAGTTCCACACCGGCCACGTGTTTGACCAGGCCCAGGAGGTTCGTGCCGGTCGGGGTCAGCGGGCGCCGCGCGTTGTACTCCGAGAGTCCTTCGAGCTTCCACAGCAGGGCGTCGCGAGCCCACTGCAGAGCGAGGTGGAGGTCGGCCTTGGCATCAGGGGCGGTCATGGGACCAGTCTGCCCGTGGAACTCCCCCGGCTCTGTTCGCGGGAGCGGGCAGCGTTTTGACGGCGGTCCGGGAGGCACCGAGCAGGTAGGGCGGCAGCGAAAGGTTCACGGGTTTCCGCAGTAACCGTCCTCGATCTGGGTCTGTCATGGGCGTTTTCCGCGTAGTCGCAGAGCAGATACCGGGTGAGCCCGGGCTTTCGGGCTTGCGGTTGCCGCTGCGGCAGCTTCTACCGTCCTGAACAGGGCCGGAGAGACCGGCTTGGTGACGCGAACGTGAGGGAGGCGGCGATGGACTGGCCGATTGCGGAGGTCGCGCGTATGTCGGGCGTGACCGCCCGGACCCTGCGGCATTACGACGAGGTCGGCCTGCTGCCGCCTGCCAGGACCGGGTTCAACGGCCACCGCTACTACGAGGAGCCCCAGTTGCTGCGGCTGCAGCAGATCCTCGTCCTGCGAGCGCTGGGCGTGGGGATTCCCGAGGTCGGCCGGATCCTGGCCGAGCAGATCGATGAGGTGGACGCCCTGCGAGGACACCACCGCCGACTGCTCGCCGAGCGGGACCGGCTCGACGCTCTGGCCGGCACCGTCTCCCGCACGATCGCCGAACTGGAGCAGTCCAGGAAGGACGGCACACCCATGACCGCTGTCAACCGACCGGAGAACCTGTTCGAGGGCATCCAGCCTTCTCAGTACCAGGAGACCCTGCGTGACTTTCCCGGGCATGCCGAGGAAGTCGCCCGACGGGTCGCAGTGATGACCCCGCAGGACATCGAGGCCGGGCAGCGCGAGCGCACGACACAGATGATCCTGCTGGCCGACCTGATGGCAGCCGACCACCCGGCCGACGCCGAGCCCGTACAGGCGCAGATCGATGCCCAGTACCAGGCTCTGACCGAACTGCGACCCGTGTCCGCAGAGGAGTACCGCACCATCGGACGCTCCTGCGTGGACAACGAGGCGTGGCGCGCGGCGTACGAGGCGATCGCACCCGGCCTGGCCGCGTACCAGCGGGACGCCATCGAGGCGTACGTCACCGCCCGGCTCAGCTGACCCAGGAATGGGCAGCACCTCGGGCGGACCGAGGTGCTGCCCGTTCTCCTCGTGAACATCGAGTCCGGCACGTGGCGAAACTGAGTAGGCGTCCGAGCTCAGCGGCCCCTACGTTCGGCCGCATGACAGACGAATGTTTTGGACATCCACGGCTCGCCGCGCTCTACGACCCACTCGACCCCGATCGCGGCGATCTCGACGCGTACGTCCAGATGACGGAGGAGTTCGGAGCACGTCACGTGCTGGACATCGGCTGTGGAACAGGCGTGTTCGCGCTTCTGCTGGCAGAACGCGAGATCGACGTCGTGGGTGTCGATCCCGCTCAAGCGTCCATCGACGTGGCCCGGGTCAAGCGGGGCGGCGAGCGAGTGCGCTGGATCTGTGGCGATGCCACGACACTTCCGCCGATGCGGGTCGACCTGGCGACCATGACCGCGAACGCCGCCCAGCAGATTCTTGATCCGCAGGCATGGCGCGAGACCCTGCGTGGCGCGTACGAAGCACTGCAGCCTGGTGGCCGTCTGGTGTTCGAGACCCGGGACCCAGCCAGACGCGCCTGGGAGGAGTGGAACCGCGAAGCCTCATATCGCGTGACGGAGATCCCGGATGTCGGCCCGGTCGAAAGCTGGGTCCAGGTGATCGAGGTGAGCGAGCCGCTGGTGACGTTCCGCTGGACCTATGTGTTCGCTGCCGACGGGGAGGTGATGACGTCGGACTCCACCCTGCGCTTCCGTGAGCGGAAGGAGGTCGAGACGGAGCTGATCGCGCAGGGGTACGTGGTGGAGGACGTACGCGACGCGCCCGACAGGCCGGGCAAGGAGTTTGTCTTCGTCGCGCGACGTCCGTAGCTCGGCCCACGAGAGACCTCGCCGTGCAGATTGACCGGGACTCGGTCACTTCGCCGAGCAGATCCAGCGGGAACCCTCACGAGCACCGGGAACGGACAGTCATCGTGTGCAGGCTCAGCTCGCCGCGCGGGTGGCGCGGAACACTTTTGCAAGCAGCCGCTTGCAAAAGTTAGCAAGGGTGGTGCACCATCGAGCCATGGCATCACTCAACGTCGGCAATCTCGGCGAGTACCTGCGTGAGCAGCGGCGTACCGCGCAGCTCTCCCTGCGGCAGCTCGCCGACGCCGCCGGGGTGTCCAATCCGTATCTCAGCCAGATCGAACGCGGTCTGCGCAAGCCGAGCGCCGAGGTGCTGCAGCAGGTCGCCAAGGCCCTGCGGATCTCGGCCGAGACGCTTTATGTGCGGGCCGGAATCCTCGATGAGCGGGAGCGGGAGGAGCTGGAGACGCGAGCGGTCATATTGGCCGATCCGTCGATCAACGAGCGGCAGAAGAGCGTGCTTCTGCAGATCTACGACTCCTTCCGCCGGGAGAACGGTTTCGAGGTCGCGCCCGACACCGGCGGCGAGTTCCACGGAGCCGCCGATGCGGAGAGCAGAATCGATGCCGACGCGGAAAGCGGTGCCGGAGGAGCGAACGGCGCCGGTCCGGATGCCCGCGGCCCCCGCACGGCCGGCGGCAGTGATGCAGACCCACAAGCGAACTGACTTCTGATGATCCGGGAGGACCACAGTCATGGCCATCACCGATGACCTGCGTAAGACCCTCACCGACCCCACCCCCCTCTACTTCGCGGCCGGCACGGCGGACCTCGCCGTGGAGCAGGCGCGCAAGGTCCCGGGCCTGATCGAGCAGCTGCGGGCCGAGGCGCCCGAGCGGATCGAGGCCGTGCGCAACACCGACCCGAAGGCCGTGCAGGAGCGGGTCACCACGCAGGCCAAGGAGGCTCAGGCCACCGTGCAGGCGAAGGTGACCGAGGTCTTCGGGACGCTGGACACCGACCTGAAGAAGTGGGGCGAGACCGCCCAGGACCTGGCGCTGCGGAGCGTGGGTGTCGCCGCCGAGTACGCGGTCCGGGCCCGGGAGACGTACGAGAAGGTCGCCGAGCGCGGCGAGCAGAGCGTACGGACCTGGCGCGGCGAGACGGCCGAGGAGATCGTAGAGATCGCCGCCGTCGTCGAGGCCGAGCCGAAGTCCGTGCCGAAGCAGAAGTCCGAGGCGCCGGCGAAGCCCGTGACTCCCGCCAGGCCGGCGGGCTCGGTGAAGCCGGCGTCCGGCGCGAAGCCGGTCGCACCCGCCGCGAAGAAGCCCGCGCCGAAGGCCGCCGAGTCCAAGGCCGCGCCCGGCGCGACGGCGAAGAAGCCGGCGCCCGTGCGCAAGCCGGTGGCGAAGAAGACGACCCCGCAGTCCGGGAAGTAGACGGAGGCGGTTCTGGGACCGCGGAAGCGGTCCGGGATTGCAGGGGGGAGCGACCCGGGCACCTTTGGGGGTGCCCGGGTCGTTGTCCCGGTACCTTTGCCGCGAGGCGCTCATCCACTGACTAGGCGGTGCTCACCGTGTTGCTCGAAGCATTCGGCTCGTTCCTCCAGCTGCTGTACCTGGCCATGCTCGCCCTGGCCGTGGTCGCGCTGGTCTTCGCCGTGACGGCGCGCGAGGACGCCTACCGGGCCGCGGACAAGCAGAAGAAGTCCTTCTGGCTGATCATCCTCGGGGTCACCGTCTTCGTGAACCTCGTCATTCCGATCCTGTTCCTGCAGATCGCGGGCGTGATCGCGTCCATCGTCTTCATGGTGGACGTGAGGCCGGCGATCAAGGCCGTATCGGGCGGCAGCGGCGGCCGCCGCGGAGGCTCCAGCAGCGACGGACCGTACGGCCCCTACAACGGCGGGCGCTGAGCACCCGCCGACGAGGCGGCACCGGGGCGGGAACGCGATGCGTTCCTGCCCCGCCGGTGTATCCGGGCCTCGTCGCGTTCCAGCAGCAGTACGGCCACGTCGTCGGTCAGCTCGCCGCCGTTCAGCTCCTGCACCTGCGTGACCGCGGCCTCCAGCAGGGCCTCTCCGCCGAGGCCCTGGTCAAGCCGCCCGTTGATCATCGCGACCATGCCGTCCTGCCCCAGCCGCCGGGTACCGTCCCCACCGACGCGCCCCTCGATCAGACCGTCGGTGTACATCATCAGGCTCCAGGAGCCACCCAGCTCGACCTGCCGGCGCGGCCACCGGGCGTGCGGCAGCAGTCCGAGGGCGGGCCCGCCGTCCTCGTACGGGAGCAGGTGCGCGGCCCGTCCATGACGGGCGATCAGCGGCGCGGGATGGCCCGCGATGCACAGGCCCGCGCGGCGTCCGTCGGGCGCGATGTCGACCGTGCAGAGCGTCGCGAAGATCTCCTCGCTCTGCCGCTCGTGCTCCAGGACCTGCTGCAGCGTGGAGAGCAGGGCGTCGCCGCAGAGCCCGGCCAGGGTGAGCGCCCGCCAGGCGATCCGCAGCTCGACGCCGAGCGCCGCCTCGTCGGGGCCGTGCCCGCAGACGTCGCCGATCATCGCGTGGACCGTGCCGTCGGGTGTGCGGACCGTGTCGTAGAAGTCCCCGCCCAGCAGGGCGCGGCTACGGCCCGGCCGGTAGTGGGCGGCGAAGGCGAGGTCGGAGCCGTCGAGGAGCGGGGTGGGCAGCAGCCCGCGTTCCAGCCGGGCGTTCTCCTGGGCGCGCAGCCGCGACTCGGTCAGCTGGTGCTGGGCGGTGTCGGCGCGCTTGCGCTCCACGGCGTACCGGATGGCGCGGCTGAGGAGGCGTCCGTCGAGCTCGCCGCGGAAGAGATAGTCCTGGGCCCCGACGCGCACGGCCTCGGCGGCCCGCTCGGCGTCGTCCTCCGCGGTGAGGGCCAGGACCGCGTGGCGCGGCGCGATGCGCAGGACGTGCTTGAGGGTGGCGAGATCGTCGGGGAGACCGGCCTCGCCTTCGGTCCGGGCACCGGCGGGCAGTGAGGCCGCCGCCAGGTCGAGGTCGAGCAGGATGCAGTCGACGTCGTCGGTGAGCAGCCGGCCGGCCTCGGTGAGGTTGCGGGCGGTGCGGACGCGGATCCGTGCTCCGGTGGTGGACGACGGCTCGGGAACGGCGAAGGTGCCCGCAGGGTCGTCCTCGATCACCAGGAGGGTGAGGTCGGCGCCATGAGTGGTTTCCGCAGCGGGAACGGCACGTTGCTGCGGTACGGGTACGGGCATCGGTTTCGGGTTTCCTTCCCTCCCCCGAGGGCGCGGCGGGACGACGAACGACGAACCGCCGACGGGGACGATAGCGGTCTGCGGCAGGGGAACGGAATGGCGCCTGGCGATCATCCTCAGCCGTCCCTGCGGCCATAAGCCGCGTCCCACCACGGATCCGGCGTGATCGACGCGCATGAAACGGACATGAGGCCATGACGAACATCACGCGCTCGCCACGCGTCGTACACATGTGCCGCGTCGTTCTCCGGCGCGGGGTGCGGCGCGCGTCACCTGCCGCCCTCCACGGGGCGTCACGCGCCGTCCCCGGCCGGGCATCGGGTGCCGCCCTCCACAAGCCGTCACCTGCCGTCCCGGGGAGGGCGTCGCGTGCCGTCCGGCGCGGCTACCGCCACGCTCCCGGTGCTTACTTGTCCGGCCGGACCACGCCCAGGATCTGCATCGTTCCCGCGCCCGTCAGCGTGACGTGCCGGCCGGGCCGGGGGGCGTGCACGATCGAGCCGTCGCCGACGTACATCCCGACATGACTGGCGTCGCCGTGGTAGATGATCAGGTCGCCGGGGCGCATGTCCCGGAGGGGGATGCGGGGCAGCTGTCGCCACTGTTCCTGCGACGTCCGGGGGATCGGCTGCTTCGCCGCGGCCCAGGCCTGCGACGTCAGCCCCGAGCAGTCGTACGAACCGGGCCCCTCGGCTCCCCATACGTAGGGCTTGCCTATCTGGGCCGTCGCGAACGCCACCGCCCGCTTGCCGGCGGCGCTCGCCTCGCGGTTGATGTCCTTGAGCGCGCCGGAGGAGAGCCAGGCCGCCTGCGCCGTGGACGCGGCGTCCCGCTCCAGCTGGAGGAGCCGGGTGCGCTCCTCCTTGGCCAGCTGCGATTCGATCTTCTCCGCCGCCGCGATCTGGGCGTCGATGCTCTTCTTGGACTTGGCCTGCTTGACGCGGTTGGCCTCGATCTTCTCCCAGTTGAGGCTCGCGTCCTGCGTGTAGGTCTCCAAGTCCTCCTGGGCCTGCTGCAGTTCCGTCAGCATGCCCTTGGTGGCCTGCTGGCCCTGCCTGGCCTGGTTGACGCCGTCCATGAAGAGGTCCGGGCTGCCGCTCAGCATGAGCTGGGCGCCCGGGGGGAGGCCGCCGGTGCGGTACTGCTCGCGGGCCTGTGCGCCGGCCCGGTCCTTCAGCTCGGCGATCTTCGCCTCGCCGTCGGCGATCGCCTTGGTCAGCCGCGCGATCTCGCCGGACTGCTTCTCGGCCTGCTCCTCCGCGAGGTTGTACGCGTCCGTGGCCGCCCCGGCCTTGCGGTAGAGGGTGTCGATCTCCTCGCGGACCTCTTCGAGGCTCTTCCCGCCGACGGCGGGCGCGGTGGCGGTCGGGCCGGGCTCGGGCACCGGGGCGGCCATGGCCTGGACCGGCGCTGTCAGCAGGGCCATCGCGCAGACCAGGGTGATCGCGGCAGCGGCACAGTGGCGTCGGTTCACAAGCTCCCCCTCCGGGCGAATGGCAACGAAAGCCGTATCGCGCACATCTGACTTACCGTCAGTAACGTTCAGGTGACGACGCGATCGTGCCATGTTGTCCCTTAAAGCAACAGAGGTCCGCGCCCCTCTCCCCGTCACACAGGTGACGAACGGAGATCCGCCCGCGTTCCCGGACCCGGTCAGGTCCCCCGATCGATACCGCGGTGCCGGCCCGCGGTGCCCGCCCTCGCCTCACCCGAGGGGCCTCACACCGCGGGCCGCAGCGCGGACCAGCGGACCGTGATCTCGCCCTGCCGCCAGCGCCGTACACCGTCCGTCAGGGGCCAGTCGGCGGAAACCGCCCGGACGGCGGCGATCCAGCGCTGCCGCGCGCCCAGCGAGGCGTACGGGGAGGCCGTGGCCCAGGCGCGGTCGAGGTCCCGCAGGAAGGCGTGCACGGGTTCGCCCGGCACGTTGCGGTGGATCAGGGCCTTCGGCAGGCGCTCCGCGAGGTCCGAGGGGCGGTCCAAGGAGCCGAGCCGGGTCGCGAACGTGACGGTGCGCGGCCCTTCCGGTCCGAGGGCGACCCAGACGTGCCGGCGGCCGATCTCGTCGCAGGTCCCCTCGACCAGCAGTCCCCCGGGGGCGAGCCGGGAGCACAGCCGCTGCCAGACCTCGGCGACCTCGGCCTCGTCGTACTGGCGCAGCACGTTCGCGGCCCGGATGAGGGCCGGCCGGCCGGACACGGGGACCTCGAAGCCGCCGTGCACGAAGGTGAGGCCGTCGCGCTCGTACGGCTTCGCAGCCGCGACCCGCGCCTGGTCGATCTCGACGCCCACGACGGTCGTACGCGCCTCGGCGGCGCGCAGCCGCTCCAGCAGTTCGACGGCGGTCCAGGGCGCGGCACCGTAGCCCAGGTCGACCGCGACGGGCGCCTCGCTGCGACGGAGGGCGGGGCCGTGGGTGGCGGCGATCCAGCGGTCCATGCGGCGCAGCCGGTTGGGGTTGGTCGTCCCGCGGGTCGCGGTGCCGATGGGGCGCTGGTGCATGGGAGGGAGCGTATGCGAAGCGCCGACGGGCACCCGCGGACCACCCGGGAGTACCGGATGCCCTCCGGCGCACCTGAGGTATCGCAATGATTTGGCAAAGTGGAAATGAAAGACCGGGTTCCACTGTTCTGGCCTGTCGAGGGGCCGTGCGCCCCGTGCGTGCCATGCCCTGAGCGAGGAGGAGCGGACCTGTGAGCCAGTACGTCTCCCGGCTCGGCAGCAGTCTTGCGGCGCCCCGTATCCGCTTCCCGGGCGGTTTCGCCGGGCAGCGCAGGCCACGCCGCGTCGCGATGCTCTCCGTGCACACCTCTCCGCTGCACCAGCCCGGCACCGGCGACGCCGGCGGCATGAACGTCTACATCGTGGAACTGGCCCGGCGCCTCGCCGCGATCGGTGTCGAGGTCGAGATCTTCACCCGGGCCACCACCGGCGGGCTGCCCCCGACCGTCGACATGGCGCCCGGTGTCCTGGTCCGGCATGTCGACGCGGGGCCGTACGAAGGCCTCGCCAAGGAGGAGCTGCCCGCGCAGCTCTGCGCCTTCACCCACGGCGTGATGCAGGCCTGGGCCGGGCAGCGCCCCGGCTACTACGACCTGGTCCACTCCCACTACTGGCTCTCCGGGCAGGTCGGCTGGCTCGCCGCCCAGCGATGGGGCGTGCCCCTCGTCCACGCCATGCACACCATGGCGAAGGTCAAGAACGCCGCGCTCGCCCAGGGTGACGCCCCCGAGCCCGCCGCGCGTGTCATCGGCGAGACCCAGATCGTGAACGCCTCCGACCGGCTCATCGCGAACACCGCAGGGGAGGCGGACGAACTCATCCGCTTCTACGACGCCGACCCGGCGGCGGTCGCCGTCGTGCACCCCGGCGTCAATCTGGACCGGTTCCGCCCCGGCGACGGCCGCGCGGCGGCCCGCGCCCGTCTGGGGCTGCCCCAGGACGCCCTGATCCCCTTGTTCGCGGGCCGCATCCAGCCGCTCAAGGCCCCGGACGTGCTGCTGCGCGCCGTCGCGGTGCTCCTGGACCGCGACCCCTCGCTGCGCTCGCGCATCGTCGTACCGGTCGTCGGAGGGCCCAGCGGCAGTGGACTCGCCAAGCCGGAGGGCCTGCAGAAGCTGGCCGCGCGCCTGGGTATCGCCGACGTCGTGCGGTTCCACCCGCCGGTCGGTCAGGACCAGCTCGCGGACTGGTTCCGGGCGGCGTCCGTGCTGGTCATGCCCTCGTACAGCGAGTCCTTCGGGCTCGTCGCCATCGAGGCCCAGGCCGCCGGCACACCCGTCGTCGCGGCGGCGGTGGGCGGACTTCCCGTCGCGGTACGGGACGGCGTCAGCGGCTTCCTGATCCCCGGCCACGATCCGGAGGCGTACGCACAGGCGCTCGGCCGGTTCGCGGACAGCGCCGAGCTGGCCGGCCGGATGGGCGAGGCCGCGGCCACGCACGCCCGGTCGTTCGGCTGGGACACGGCCGCGGCGGCGACCGCCGACGTGTACACGGCGGCCATGCACGACCACCGGCGCCGCGCCCGCTCGCACCACGGCTGAGCACCGGGGCGCGTTGTCGTACGCTCGCAGCATGGCTGACGTATCCGACGAGGCAGCAGCGGCGCAGGTCATCGAGACGACGCTGAACGACGCGGAGCTCGAATGGGAGAACCCCGAGCCCGGCACCTACGTCGTGAAGCTGCCCGGTACGCGCAAGCTGTCCACGACCTGTTCGCTGCGTGTCGGGCAGCACTCCCTTTCCCTCAACGCGTTCGTCATCCGGCACCCGGACGAGAACGACGCGGCCGTGCACCGCTGGCTCCTGGAGCACAACCTGCGCCTCTTCGGCGTGAGTTACGCCATCGACCAGCTCGGCGACATCTATCTCGTCGGCAGGCTCCCGCTGTCGGTCGTCACGCCCGAGGAGCTCGACCGGCTCCTGGGCGCCGTCCTGGAGGCGGCGGACGGGGCGTTCAACCCGCTGCTCGAACTGGGCTTCGCGAGCGCGATCCGCAAGGAGTACGCCTGGCGGGTGGAGCGCGGCGAATCGACCCGCAATCTGGACGCCTTCACGCATCTGACGCAGCGCCCGTCGTGAGCGGGCGGCCGGCCTCCTGAGACCCGTGCGGAGTCGGCTACAGCCGCTCCTGCGCCGCGAAGAGCCGCGGCGCCACCGCCTTCCAGGCGTCCTCGAACGCCACACGGGTGACGGCGTTGTACGTGCCCCCGGCGAGGCGCTCGAGGGGCGCCGGCCGGTGGACACCGACGCTCGCAGCACGGCTGTTGTCGCGTCGACGGACACGGCGGGGCCCCCAGGGCTCGACGGCGGGGACGACCGCCACAGGGACTTCACAGAGTGATCACAGCGGAGTCACGATCACATCCCGTGACCGGCGGGGCGATCATCGGACAGGTGTCCGATCGTAGAGTGTGCGGCATCGCGAGAGCCCTCCCGCGCCGACACCGCATCACTCGGCAGGGAAGGGCTGTTGCTCCTTCGGACGGAGAGTTGAACGAACCATGCGCGCCACCCTCGCACGCCGTACCGCCCTCGCCACCGCTGTGGCTTCCCTGACCCTGCTCGCCACCGCCTGCGGCGGCTCCGACTCGGATGCCAAGGGCGACGACAGCGCCTCGGCGGGGAAGGACGACTCCTCCGCCAAGCCCGCCGCGGTCAAGGCGCTGACGTCGGCCGAGCTGGAGAAGGTGTCGCTGGAACAGGGCGACGTAGCGGGCTACAAGATCACGAAGACCGGCCCCGAGGACATCGCGCAGCCCCAGGACGTCACCGTGGACAAGAAGGAGTGCGAGCCCATCGGCTTCGCCTTCTACGGAGTGAAGCGGGGGGACCCGGTAGGGAACGCCGGGCGCAAGGTCGTCCAGGAGCCCAAGAAGGACGAGTCCGCCGACCCCGAGGACCTGCTCGCCGGCATGCTCGATGTGACGTCGTCGCTGGTCACGCTCGCCTCGTACGACGGTGACGGCGCGGCGAAGAGCTTCGCCGAGCTCCGTGACTCCGCTGCCAAGTGCGCCACCGGTGGGTTCACCCTGTCCGTGAAGGGCTCGAAGCAGAAGGTCACGAAGCTGACCGAGGAGAAGGTGACGGGCGGAGAGGAGGCCCTCGCCTGGCGGGTGCAGATGGGGGAGGGCGACGAGGCGGCCCCCTTCAAGCTCGTGAGCGTGCGGCAGGGCGGCACGATCGCCACGTTCTTCTCCCTCAACCTCGGCAAGACCGGTGCGGACGCCGACTTCGAGCGGCCGACCGCGGTGATCGACGCCCAGGTCGAGAAGCTCGGCTGAGACACCTACCGCCTCTCCGGGTCACGGCAGCGGTACGAGCCTGACCACGGTGACCGTCAGCACGGACCCGGAGACGTAGTAGAGGACGATGGCGCCTGACACCGTCGCCTCGCGCCGGTCGCGTTCGCGCTTCACGGCGGTCGAGGCGTGTCCGTAGGGGTCGAGGCCCAGGGTGCGCGCCATCTCGTCCCGGAACGAGTCGCCGTCGCGCATCTTGGCCAGACTGTCGTCGGCGGGCGGTGCGAAGGAGATACGGAAACTCAAGCGACGTTCCGCCTCTCGGCCTCGTCCTGAGCCAGCCGGTCCAGGATCTGCTCGGCCTCGGGATCGGGCACGGACTCGAGCATCCAGTGCCGCATCACGGCCTGGATCTCGTGCACCCCGGCCTCGTTGATCGCGTGGTCGAACTCCTCGCGTCTCTCCTCGGGCAGCGCGGCACGGATCGCCGGAATGCTGTTGGGCACCTCGACCTCGGTGCCGCCGACGAAGGTCTTCAGAGACTCGCCCATGATCGCTCTCCCCGATCTCCTTGCTTTCCGAGCCCGTCTGCCCGCGCCGCCGGGGTGTGCACACCGGGTAACGGGCGGGTGTGAACGCCACGTTAGCCGGTGGGCCGATCCGGCCGGGTGACCCACTCCGCGGTGATCCGGGCGAGACACGGACCGAAAGGCGCGGCCCGACCACGCGGTGGAGTCACGGGTTCGTCCAACAGGGCTGGCAGGCAACGCTGTTGGAGGGGCGGACGACCGCTGGGCTCGATCGGCCCGCGAACAGCACACCGGGCCGCCGCTGTTGTCCGTACACCGGCCCAGGCCGCCGCCCGGTCCCCGGCGGGGTGGGAGTATCCGTGTGAGCTGTTGGAGAGCCGACACGGAGGTCCCTACATGCCCGGTGCGCCGTACATCCGTTTCGAGGGAACGGTGAAACATCCCCGCGGCCACTTCCCGGGGGTCTTCGTCATGGCCAACGAACTGGCGCGGCAGGGCAGGCTGACCGCGGACCAGTACCGCTTCTGGCGTACGAACAACGACTGGTACGACGCCAATTACACCAACCCCGCCCACGTCGACCCCGCGGTCTACGATCGCGATCTCCACCCCGGCGCCGTGGCGTGGTTCAAGGCCTCGGCGCACGATCTCGTGGAGCGGGTGGACGGGTATCTGGAGCTCCTCGCGGCACACGGTGTCGACTGCCGACGGGTGGAATCGGCGAGTCCCGGGCGGGTCATCTACGAGGACGAGCACCAGGTCGTCGTCATGCCGCACGAGGAGCCGGACGGACGGACGCCCTGAGGGGGAGGCCTGCCGGTGCCGACGCCTCGGACGGCCCGGAGTCGGCCCAGGCGGGGCACTCGCTCCGGCCGTGACGGTCAGCAGCTGAACAGGTGTCATTCGCGCCGCGCAGCCCCCTCCTGAGCTCCCCGACGGGGGGCCGGAAGCCTGCGTGAAACCACCCGACCGGGCATCGCGAGCTCAGCTCGCAACGCGTCCTCCAGCACGGTGAGACCGTCCTGCACGGGCTGAAGGGGCGATGTATCCGTCACGGGAGTGCCGTCGAATATCGCGGGCTGTACGTCGAGCAGCGCACGGTGTACGGCGTTCATTGCGGAACGGACCTCATCGTCGGCGATGAGTGAGGCCTCTACGAGCCACTTGTGAGCTGTCGAGCGAAACTCGGACAACTTGCCGTCGTCCTCGTCTCCCTGGATGGAGGCGAGCGAGTCGTGCCATCCGTACAAGGCGATCAAGAGGTCCCGATAAAGTCCCTTCTTGTCATCCAGCCAGCGGATCTGTTCTGCGTGATTCCGCTGTTCCTGCTGCATACGCAGCTGTCCACGCTGTGCGAGCCACGCGCCGGCAAATCCGGTCACTGCACCCACCGTTGTACCCGCAAGGCCGACCAGCGCAGCATCCATGGCCGTTTCATAGCAGATGGTCGGTGCTGACATCGGCGGAAGTCCGGGATCGGCGGAATCTGGTCGCAGGCGTGGCTGACGCCGTGTGCGCTACGGACGGCCACCGAAGACGCCTCAGGACGCGATGGCCTTGATGCGAGGCTCGGACGTGGGGCTCGCCCCTTGTCGCCGCCTTGTCGAACGCCCCGAGGTCACCGCAGCCTGGAGAACCCGCTGATCCGGAATGACAGTCACTTACCAGGAAGGCCCCCCGGCATGACCGCCAAATACGACGTCAAGCGCGAGCTCAAGAAATGCTACTCGCCGAAGAACACCGACTGGGAGCTCATCGACATCCCCGAGCTCCATTTCCTCGCCTTCGACGGGCACGGCGACCCGAACACGAGCGCCACGTACCGCCGCGCGGTCGAGGCGCTCTACGCGGTGGCCTACACGGTGAAGTTCGCGAGCAAGGGCGACCTCTGCAAGGACTTCGTCGTGGGCCCACTTGAGGGGCTGTGGTGGGCGGACGACATGGACGACTTCTTGGCCAGGCGCAAGGACAACTGGCGATGGAGACTGCTCATCAACGTCCCCGGCTGGATCACCAGCGACATGATCGAAGCTGCCAAGCACACTGCCCTGACGAAGAAGAACCTTCCGGCTATTCCGGATGTTCGGTCAGAGACCTTGCACGAGGGCGCCAGCGCGCAGGTCCTCCATCTCGGCCCTTACGACGACGAGACACCGATCCTGACCAGGCTGCACCGTGAGTACCTACCCGCCAACAGCCTGCGGGAGGCGGGGCTGCACCACGAGATCTACCTCAGCGACCCGCGCAGGGCCGACCCCGCCAAGCTCAGGACAGTTCTGCGGCAGCCCGTAGAAGCGCAATCCGGTTGAGTGGCGGCGGCGTGCCAGCGGAGGCCGATGCCGGCGAGCGAGGTTGGAGAACAGGACTTGCCGCACGACCGGAAGAACTCAGAAGGTGATCAGCAAGCCTCACCAGCGGCTGAGGGCCCAGCGACGGTCCCAGGGCAGAAACGAACCCCCCACCCGGCGGCGAAACCGCAGGCGGAGGGCTCATTGCGGGCGTGTTACTTCTTCTTGCCCTGGTTCTTCACGGCCTCGATCGCAGCCTTCGCCGCGTCCGGGTCGAGGTAGGTCCCGCCCGGCTTCAGGGGGCGGAAGTCGGCGTCCAGCTCGTAGGCGAGCGGGATGCCGGTCGGGATGTTGAGGCCCGAGATGGCGTCGTCGGAGATGCCGTCCAGGTGCTTCACCAGGCCGCGCAGGCTGTTGCCGTGGGCGGCGACCAGGACGGTCTTGCCGTCGAGGAGGTCCGGGACGATGCCGTCGTACCAGTACGGCAGCATGCGGATGACGACATCCTTGAGGCACTCCGTGCGCGGGCGCAGCTCCGGCGGGATCGTCGCGTAGCGCGGGTCGGCGCTCTGCGAGAACTCGGTGCCGTCCTCGAGGGCGGGCGGCGGGGTGTCGTACGAGCGGCGCCAGAGCATGAACTGCTCCTCGCCGAACTCGGCGAGCGTCTGGGCCTTGTCCTTGCCCTGGAGGGCGCCGTAGTGGCGCTCGTTCAGCCGCCAGGAGCGGTGCACGGGGATCCAGTGGCGGTCGGCGGCTTCCAGCCCGAGCTGGGCGGTGCGGATCGCGCGCTTCTGGAGGGAGGTGTGCACGACGTCGGGGAGCAGGCCGGCGTCCTTGAGCAGCTCACCGCCGCGTACCGCCTCCTTCTCGCCCTTGTCGGTGAGGTCTACGTCCACCCAGCCGGTGAACAGGTTCTTCGCGTTCCATTCGCTCTCGCCGTGGCGGAGGAGGATCAGCTTGTACGGTGCGTCGGCCATGGGTCCGAGCGTAATCGAACCCGTCCGGCCTCCGCTCGTCCGGTCACAGGGCGGACCGGCGGCGGCTGGGGGGCGTGACGATTGACGGGGGGCGTCAATTGAGTGGCGGCTGCGGATGCTGCGTTCGTAACGTGCGTACAGCAGCCGGGCCGCTTACACAGGCCGGCGTCCGTTCCGTACGCGCATGTCCTCGGGGGGTAGTCCCATGTCTGTCGCCGGTCTCAGAAAGGCGGCACACGAGACGGTCGCCGGTCTCCCCAGGGAGTTCTGGTGGCTGTGGACCAGCACGCTGGTCAACCGCCTCGGGGCGTTCATCGCCACGTTCATGGCGCTCTATCTGACCCTGGACCGGGGGTACTCGGCTTCGTACGCCGGTCTTGTCGCCTCCCTCCACGGGCTCGGCGGAGTCGTGTCCTCGCTGGGTGCCGGGGTGATGACCGACCGGCTGGGGCGCCGCCCGACCATGCTGATCGCGCAGCTCTCGACCGCCGTGTCCGTGGCCGTGCTCGGCTTCATGGTCCATCCGGTGGCGATCGCGGGCGTTGCCTTCGTCGTGGGCATGGCCAGCAACGCGTCCCGGCCGGCTGTGCAGGCGATGATGGCCGACATCGTCCGGCCCGAGGACCGGGTGCGGGCCTTCTCGCTCAACTACTGGGCCATCAACCTGGGTTTCGCCGTGTCGTCGGCCGGAGCGGGATTCATCGCCGAGTACAGCTATCTGGCCGGTTTCATGGGCGAAGCGGCGCTGACCCTGCTCTGCGCCGTCGTCGTCTTCCTCAAGGTGCCGGAGTCCCGGCCCGAGGCGCGGCCCCTTGCTGCCGGGGCCCCCGCACCGGACGCGGTGAGGCTGACCACGGTCCTGCGCGACGGACGCTACATGGGGGTCGTCGGACTGTCGTTCCTGGTCGCGCTGATCTTCCAGCAGGGGTACGTCGGTCTGCCGGTGGCCATGGGCACGGACGGACTGTCCAGCTCGGACTTCGGCACGGCCATCGCCGTCAACGGTGTGCTGATCGTGGTCCTCCAGATCCCCGTCACCCGGTTCATCCAGCACCGCGATCCGCGCCTCCTGCTGATCCTGTCGTCCCTGGTCGCGGGTTACGGATTCGGGCTGACCGCCTTCGCGGGCTCGGTGGGGGCGTACGCGCTGACGGTGTGCGTCTGGACGCTGGCCGAGATCGTCAACGCGCCCACGCAGACGGGCATCGTCGTGCAGTTGTCCCCCGCGCACGGCCGCGGGCGCTACCAGGGCGTGTACACGATGTCCTGGTCGGTGGCGGCGCTCGTGGCCCCGCTGATGTCCGGCTTCGTGATCGACCACTACGGCGCCGCCTGGCTGTGGAGGACCTGCGCGGTGCTGGGCACGATGGCCGCGGTCGGCTACTGGCTGCTGATGCGGAACCTGAGCCTCCCGCAACCGGCCCCCGCCGGGGCGGCGCCACCCGTCGCACCGGCGGCCACGGCCACCGTGCCGCCCCTGCCGGTCTCGCCGCCCCTGCCGGTCTCGCCGCCCCTGCCGGTCTCGCCGGCCACGGCCACCGAGCGGGCCGCGTCCGAACCGGCGGTCTGAGGGGAGGGCGGACCTGAGGGGAGGGCGGACGTAAGGGGAGGCCGTCCGAGGGGCAGCCCGCAACGGCACCCCCGCGGCGGACCCACGTCCGCCGCGGGGGTGCAGGCAGGTGCCCGGGCTCGCGCGGTGCCTACTCAGCCACCGCACTGGCACGGCGCGCCGGACTGGCAGCCGCACCCGCAGCCCGAGCCGCAGCCGCAGGCCCCCAGCACGGTCAGATGCACGACCTCGATCGGCGTCTCCTGCTGGGGTTCGGTCACGGGGGAATCGGCCATGGTCCCTCCTCAGGGTTCGGCAGGGGGACGACTCGACGTCGCACGCGCATGCGTACGACGGGCCTACGGCATGGCTCACCGCCCCCGCACCCCTTGCATGCCCAGCACGGAGGGCGCATCAACGGCGCACGAGTGCAGGAACAGAGGTACGTCCGCCGTGACGGTCCGCGCCCCCTTACGCCCCCTCCACCGGCGTCGCGGCCTGGATCTCGTCCGCGTGCTCACCCGTGACCAGGTAGACGACACGCTTGGCGACCGACACGGCGTGGTCGGCGAAGCGCTCGTAGTAACGGCCGAGCAGGGTGACGTCGACGGCGGTCTCGATGCCGTGCTTCCAGCGGTCGTCCATCAGGTGCTGGAACAACGTGCGGTGCAGCAGGTCCATCTCGTCGTCGTCCTGCTCCAGCTGGAGCGCCAGGTCGACGTCCTTCGTGATGATCACCTCAGCTGCCTTCGCCATCAGCCGCTGGGCGAGCTGCCCCATCTCCAGGATGGTCGCGTGCAGGTCGTGCGGCACCGCCGCCGCCGGGAAGCGCAGCCGCGCCAGCTTGGCGACGTGCTGGGCGAGGTCGCCCGAGCGCTCCAGGTCCGCACTCATCCGCAGCGAGGTGACCACGATCCGCAGGTCGGTGGCGACCGGCTGCTGGCGGGCCAGCAGCGCGATGGCGCGGGCCTCCAGGTCGTGCTGGAGGTCGTCGACCTTCTGGTCCGCGGCGATCACGCTCTCGGCCAGCTTGAGATCGGCGTCGAGCATGGACGTCGTGGCCCGACCGATCGCCGAGCCGACGAGCCGGGCCATCTCGACCAGGCCCTCGCCGATCGAATCGAGTTCCTCGTGATAAGCGTCGCGCATGGAAGTCCCTCTCCAGATCCTGAGGCCGGGGTCTTGGGGCCGACCCCCACGCTGCCACGGTGCGGGGCGAACGCGTCGGGATCCGGCCGCCTAAGTGAACCGTCACTATCCCCTTGGTGAACTCTGGGCGACGAGTGTTCGAGATGGCACCCGGATGGCTGGGAGAGAGTCGGCGAGCCCGCATAACCTTGAGACATGGACGTGAACGCGGCGGTCGCCGCAGCTGCCGCGATCGCCGGGCTGTGTACCGGTGTGATCGCCATGCTGGCGTTCCGCTGGAGCGAACGCGAGCAGAAGCGCCCCACGCGTACGTCCCTGCGGCCCGACGGCAACGCGGCGCTTCCCCCGGGGGTCGACACGGTCCTCTCCGTGCTCAGCTCCTCCGCGGTCGTGCTCGACGAGAGCGACGGCGTGGTCAAGGCCAGCTCCGCCGCGTACGCGCTGGGTCTGGTCAGGGGCGGACGCCTGGCGGTCGAGCCGATGCTCCACATGGCCAGGGACACCCGGCGGGACGGTGAGATACGGCAGGTGGAGCTGGACCTCCCGCGTCGCGGTACGGGCCGTGGCGAGGCGCTCGCCGTCTCGGCCCGGGTCGCCCCGCTGGGCTCACGCCTGGTCCTGCTGCTGGTGGAGGACCTCACAGAGGCCCGCCGCATAGAAGCGGTCCGGCGCGACTTCGTCGCCAACGTCAGCCATGAGCTCAAGACCCCGGTGGGCGCGCTCTCCCTGCTCTCCGAAGCCGTCATGGACGCCTCCGACGATCCGGAGGCGGTGGAGCGGTTCGCCGGCCGCATGCAGATCGAGGCGACCCGGCTCACCAACCTCGTGCAGGAGCTCATCGACCTCTCCCGGGTGCAGAACGACGACCCGCTCGAGGACGCCGAACCCGTACGGGTGGAGGAGCTGGTCGCCGAGGCTGTGGACCGGTGCCGCCAGCAGGCCGGTTCGAAGCAGATCACCATGGCATCGGGCGGCGCCGAGGACCTCTCCGTCTGGGGGAACCGGAGCCAGCTCGCGGCCGCGCTCGGCAATCTCGTGGAGAATGCCGTCAACTACAGCCCCGCCCGCACACGCGTCGGCATCGCCGCCCGGAAGCTGGCCGCGCCCGGCGGGGATCTGATCGAGATAGCCGTGACCGACCAGGGTCTCGGCATCTCCGAGAAGGACCGTGAGCGTGTCTTCGAGCGGTTCTACCGCGTCGACCCGGCCCGCTCACGGGCCACCGGTGGCACCGGTCTCGGCCTCGCCATCGTCAAGCATGTGGCCGCCTCGCACGGCGGGGAGGTCACCGTCTGGAGCTCCGAGGGACAGGGCTCCACCTTCACCCTGCGACTGCCCGAGTCGGGCGTCGTACGGGGTCGTAAAACCGGCGGACCTCTCGTCGTCAACGGTGCTGTTGACGACGACGGGCCCTACGAGACCGATTCCTACGCACCATTTCCTGCCCCGGAGGCTCTTCCGTGACCCGAGTGCTTGTCGTCGAGGATGAGGAATCCTTCAGCGACGCCCTGTCCTACATGCTGCGCAAGGAAGGCTTCGAGGTGGCCATCGCGGCCACCGGCCCGGACGGCCTCGACGAGTTCGAGCGCAACGGCGCCGACCTCGTGCTGCTCGACCTGATGCTGCCGGGCCTGCCCGGTACGGAGGTCTGCCGGCAGCTGCGCGTCCGGTCCAACGTCCCGGTGATCATGGTCACCGCGAAGGACAGCGAGATCGACAAGGTCGTCGGCCTGGAGATAGGAGCCGACGACTACGTGACCAAGCCCTTCTCCTCGCGAGAGCTGGTGGCCCGCATCCGTGCGGTGCTGCGTCGCCGCGGCGAGCCGGAGGAGGTCACTCCGGCGGCCCTGGAAGCCGGCCCCGTCCGGATGGACGTGGACCGTCACGTCGTCACGGTCTCCGGTGGCAAGGTCGACCTCCCGCTGAAGGAGTTCGACCTGCTCGAGATGCTCCTGCGCAACGCGGGGCGGGTGCTGACGCGCATGCAGCTGATCGACCGCGTGTGGGGTGCGGACTACGTGGGTGACACGAAGACCCTGGACGTCCACGTCAAGCGGCTCCGCGCCAAGATCGAGCCCGACCCCGGGGCGCCGCGTTATCTGGTGACGGTGCGGGGCCTGGGTTACAAGTTCGAGCCGTAGACCGCAGTCTGCGGGCCGTCTGGGGGTGTCTCCGGGGGGAGGCGCCCCCACACGTGCGTAAGGGAGGCACCCCCTCCGTACACACCGGCCGGGGGAGGCCTCCCACACGCGCGGTCAGTCGGTGGCGGTTGCCTCGTCGGTCGGCGTCGACGTGTCGGTCGCCGTGCCGGAGGGGCTCTCGGAGGTGCCGTCCGACGGGGCGCCCGGCGTCTCGGACGTGGAGCCCGAGGGGGTCGGCTCGGGCTTCGCCGACGGCAACGTGCTCGGGCCGAAGTCCGCGAAGTAGCCGGTCGCCGGGACGATGGCGGCGCCGAGCTGGACGTCACCCGTCTCGCTGAACGTGAAGGCGACGTTCTGGACGTTGCCGCCGGCCCCTGCCTGGCGGCCGTCCTCGATCACGGCCGAGGCGTTGTCCTTACCGCCGATGATCACCCGTCCGCCGGCCGGGACGACGAGCGGTCCCTTGCCCTTGGCGGCCTGCAGCTTCACGGTGGCGCTGGTGCCGGGCAGGGTGATCTTCTCCACCACCTGCCGCTTCGTGCCGTCGTTGAAGAGGGTGGCGGCGATGACCGCCGGGCCCTCCGCGTCCGGCTCGGGCTGGGTGATGATGTTCAGGTTCTGGATCTTGATGTCGTCGACAGCGGTGGCTGCGTTGTCCGGCCTGACCTGAAGCGTCTGCGCGTCGTTGCCCGCACCGCACGCGGTCAGCGCGCCGATCGAGACGACGAGGGCAGTGGCGGCGAGAGCGCCGTGTCGAAGGCTGCGGCTCACGGCGGCGGCAACTCCTTGAACGTTGCGGACTGCGGACTTCGGACTTGCGGACAGGAGCCCCGGGCGGCCGTGGAGCCGCCCTAAGTGTGTGTCAGCGCGCCCAGGCTACCGAGCCACCGTCCCGGGTCCGCACCCGACCCGCCCCTCGGGCCGTCCGACCTCCCCACCGGCGCTCCCGGTCGCGCCGCGGACGTCGTGCCGCGGCCTTCTCCGGGGCGGTGGAGATTCGCGCGGCGTTCACAAAACACGCGTGGCCGGTGCGCTGACCGGGCCGATGATCGATTTCCGGGCGGTGGCCCATTTCCCCCGCATAATCGACCCGGCCTCGGACCGTAGATCAATTTCATTGGCCACTGACACTAAGGGCCGTACGGGTGATCGAGGTCCGAACGGAGTACAGAAAGTTCACCATCCAGAATCCGACAAAACGGGATGTTCAGCCTCTTCTGGAGGCCTTCCGTCGCGTGTGACGGGCGTGTTTCAGCTCGGCCGCACGCCCGCTCCGACCTGCGAATATCGCACTCAGGAAGGCTTCCGCAGCACGTTCGTGTTGTAGTTGTCAAGCCCCGAGATATGCCCTGACCTGCGAAAACGCCATTCAGGAGAAGCAGTTCTCGTGTTACTCTGGATAGCCACGGAAGGGGTACCTGTCACATGACGTTCAAGGTTGGCGACACCGTGGTCTATCCCCATCACGGGGCCGCGCTGATCGAGGCTATCGAAACTCGCCAGATCAAAGGCGTGGACAAGACCTACTTGGTGCTCAAGGTCGCCCAGGGCGACTTGACGGTTCGTGTACCGGCGGACAATGCGGAGTTCGTCGGTGTGCGTGACGTAGTCGGGCAGGAGGGGCTGGACCGGGTCTTCGAGGTGCTGCGCGCGCCGTACGCCGAAGAGCCGACGAACTGGTCCCGACGCTACAAGGCAAACCTCGAGAAGCTCGCCTCCGGCGATGTCATCAAGGTCGCCGAAGTGGTGC
This sequence comes from Streptomyces sp. NPDC005752, assembly GCF_040630715.1. Taxonomy (NCBI): domain Bacteria; kingdom Bacillati; phylum Actinomycetota; class Actinomycetes; order Kitasatosporales; family Streptomycetaceae; genus Streptomyces; species Streptomyces sp. NPDC005752. The sequence continues at coordinate 98,857 of NZ_JBEXYB010000024.1, forward strand.
GTGACCTGTGGCGTCGCGAGCGCGAGCGTGGTCTCTCCGCAGGTGAGAAGCGCATGCTCGCCAAGGCCCGCCAGATCCTGGTGAGCGAGCTCGCCCTCGCGGAGAACACGAACGAGGACAAGGCCGAGGCCCTGCTCGACGAGGTTCTCGCGTCCTGAACCGGATGACTCGGTGACCGGTATGACCCCGGTGAACTGAATCCGGTCGTATGAAAATATGCCGCGGTGCCCGCTGACCAGCCGTCGATACGGCGAGTCGTCGGGCGCTGCGGCATGTTCGGACCCGAAAGCCCGAACCAGCGACCCGTCCGGCGGTCGGAAAACCTCCGGCGTGCCCTCGCGCCGCCCCCTCTGCTTCATCCGACGGGCCCGCAGCGGCTCGACATACCCGGGGTTCACGGAAGGGTCCCGGTCAGGTCGAGGCGTCGCGCCCGGCTCGCTGTGCCCCTACCCACGTGTGCCGTGGAAACAAACCTGCCGAAGCTTCGGAGTGCAACCGATGTCATCCATGTCACCGACGCCCGCTGAACCGAGCCCCTCCCGCACCGCGGCGGTGATCCCCGCGGCGGGCCGCGGCGTCCGGCTGGGCCCGGGTACCCCGAAGGCGCTGCGCGCGCTCGGCGGTACCCCCATGCTGATCCACGCCGTGCGGGCGATGGCGGCGTCCCGCGCCGTCACCCTCGTCGTCGTGGTGGCGCCCCCGGACGGCGCGCCCGAGGTCAAGAACCTCATCGCCGATCACTCCCTGCCCGAGCGCACCGACTACCTCGTCGTCCCCGGCGGGGCGACCCGCCAGGAGTCCGTGCGGCGCGGCCTCGACGCCCTGCCCGATGACATCTCGGTCGTACTCGTCCACGACGCGGCTCGCCCCCTGGTGCCCGTCGACACCGTGGACGCGGTCATCGAGGCCGTACGGGACGGGGCGCCCGCCGTGGTCCCCGCGCTGCCGCTCTCCGACACGGTCAAGGAGGTCGAGCCGGGTGCGCCGGGCGAGCCCGAGCCCGTCCTCTCGACGCCGGTGAGGGCCAGGCTGCGCGCCGTCCAGACCCCGCAGGGCTTCGACCGCGACACGCTTCTCCAGGCACACAAGGCCGTGGCCGTCGACGGCGAGGGGGCGACCGACGACGCCGGCATGGTGGAACGCCTCGGCGCGTCCGTCGTGGTCGTACCCGGGCACGAAGAGGCGTTCAAGGTGACCCGGCCGCTGGACCTGGTCCTGGCCGAAGCCGTTCTCGCACGCCGGAGGGCGAACGATGGGTTCTGAGTACGTACGGCAGCAGGTTCCCGCGCCCGTGATTCCGCTTGTCGGTATCGGGACGGACATCCACGCCTTCGAGGAGGGCCGCGAGCTCTGGTGCGCCGGGCTGCTGTGGGAGGGCGAGGGCCCAGGCCTGGCCGGGCACTCCGACGCCGACGTCGTGGCGCACGCCGCCTGCAACGCGCTGTTCTCGGCTGCCGGGCTCGGTGATCTGGGGCAGCACTTCGGCACAGGCCGTCCCGAGTGGTCGGGCGCGTCCGGCGTCACCCTGCTCACCGAGGCCGCCCGGATCGTGCGTGCCGAGGGCTTCGGGATCGGCAACGTCGCCGTGCAGGTCGTCGGCCTCCGGCCGAAGATCGGCAAGCGGCGCGCGGAGGCCCAGAAGGTGCTGTCCGACGCCGTGGGCGCACCCGTGTCGCTCTCCGCCGCCACCTCCGACGGCCTCGGATTCACCGGGCGGGGCGAGGGGATCGCGGGCATCGCGACCGCTCTGGTCTACCGCGTCCAGGACTGACGCCCGACCCCCAGGCGGGGTCGCACCCTTCCGTCCGCGCAACAAGCCGCCGGGAACCCCGGCGGCTTGTTGCGCATCGTTTGCACGTACGCTGGTGCGGCAGGTGATGTGCCGTACGGGTCGAGACAAGGGTGAACGTCAGTGGTGAGCGCGACAGCCGGGGCGACGAGGGTGCCGGACGCGCCGGCCGGCTACGTCCTGCGGACCGCCACCGCGGCGGACGTCGGCGGTGCCCGGGCCGTCATGCTGGACACCGTCTACCGCGACCTGCGCTCGGGCTACGTGCCCCGCTGGCACGCCGACATCATCGACCTGGAGGGCGCGTATCTTCGCCCCTCGCGCTGCACGCTCCTGGTCGTCGTGCGCGACGGCGAGGTCGTGGCGACGGGTGCGGTGCGGGACCGGGGTCCGCAGGCGCCGCCCAACCCGCAGTGGCTCGCGGACCGCTTTCCGTCCGGCTCGACGGCCCAGCTCTGCCGGATCTACGTACGGCCCGAACACCGCAGGCACGGCCTGGCCCGCATGCTGGTGCGGGAGCTCGGGGACTTCGCCGCGCGGGTGGGCGGTTACACGTCGCTCTATCTGCACACCGATCCGGCCGTGCCGGGCGCCGAGCCGTTCTGGCGCTCCCTCGCCCGCGAGGTCTGCGACGAACGCGCGCTGCCGGACGGAGGGCAGGGCATCGTCCACTTCCAGCTGCCGATGCCCGTTCCCGGGGGATCGATCACCCCGAATATCAGATGATAATCGTTTTCATATAGGGTTTCCGTCATGCCTATGCCCCGAAGCCGGCGCTTCCCGCTGCCGGTCATCGCCACTGCCGCCCTGCTGCTCCCCCTCGCCGCCTGTTCCTCGTCGAGCGGCTCCGGAGCGTCCGGCGACGACCAGCGGCTCCGGGTCGTCATGGCCTTCCCGCCCGCCCAGGCCATGTCCCCGTACGGGGACGACGCGGTCACCCTCAGCCGTCTCGCCGTCATCGAGGGCCTCACGACCCTGGACGGGAACGGCGCCGCCGAGCCCGCCCTCGCCGCGTCCTGGAAGCAGGACAACCCCACCACGTGGACGTTCACCCTCCGCGACGCCGTCTTCCAGGACGGCGCGAAGGTCGACGCGGACGCCGTCGTCCGCTCCCTCACCGCCGCGGGCAAGGCGTCCCCGCTGCCCCGGGTGCTGTCCGACACCCCCCTGACGGCCACGGCCACAGGCTCAGGCACCGTACGGATCGTCACGAAGGCGGAGGACCCCCTGCTCCCGCAGCGGCTCGCCAACCCGTCCCTCACGATCCTGTCCGCCGGCGCGTACAAGGACGGAAAGGTGAACCCCGCCGGGCACGCCACCGGACCGTTCACCCTGGCCGGCGTCAAGGGCGCCGTCTCCGCCACCCTCGAGCGCAACGCCGACTACTGGGGCGACCAGGCGAAGGCCCCCGGCGTCGACGTCACCTTCGCCGCGGACGGCACCGCCCGCGCCAACGCGCTGCGCACGAAGGCCGTCGACGTGGCCGAGTACGTGCCGATCGCGCAGGCGTCCCTGCTCGGTGACTCGTACGTCCACGAGTTCCCGTCCGCCCGGACGAACGGCCTCTCGCTCAACACCGAGCACGGTGTCTTCGCCGACCCGGCCATGCGCGCCGCCGCCCGTGAGGCCATCGACTCCGAGGCGCTGGTCGCCGGAGTGTACGAGGGCCGTGCGGACACTGCGAAGGGGCTCCTCGGCCCCGGCATCCCGTGGGCGGCCGGGAAGCGCACCGCGCCCACCGGCCGGACCCCCGCGGCGAGCCGCGACGAGGTTTCGAGGACGCAGGAGATCGTCCTCGCCACCTACACCAACAGGCCCGAGCTCCCCGAGGTCGCCACGCTCGTCCAGCAGCAGCTCGAGAAGCGCGGTTTCACCGTCAGGCAGGTCGTCCGCGACTACGCGCAGATGGAGGCGGACGCACTCGCCGGGAAGTACGACGGGTTCATCCAGGCGCGCAACACCCTGCTGGACACCGCGGACCCCGTCTCCTACCTCGCCTCCGACTTCACCTGCGACGGCAGCTTCAACATCTCCCAGCTGTGCGACAAGAGCGTCGACGCTGCCGTGGACAAGGCCGCTTCGCTGCGCGCCACCGACGCCCGCCACGGCGCCGAGATGACCGCAGAGGCCGCGGTCCTGGGCGCCGACGCGCTCGTACCGCTCGTCCACGAGCGCTTCGTCCAGGGCTACGACGACGCCCGGGTCGAAGGCGTGGCCCTCGACCCGATGGAACGCACCCTCATCACCGCCGACACCCGCATCGGGTGACCGGGTGAAGTACCTGGCCGGGCGGCTCGGTGCGCTCCTGGCCGTCGTCGCCGTCATCGGCCTGCTGCCCAGGCTGACCCGCACCGATCCGGCGCTGACGATCCTGCACGCCCGCTACGCGGACCGTCCGTCCACGCCGGCCGTGCTCGACGCGATCCGCGCGGAGACCGGACTCGACGGCGGCCCACTGCACGTCCTCGGCGCCTGGGCGGCCGGACTGCCGCGCGGTGACCTGGGAGAGTCCTGGGTCTCCGGGCAGCCGGTCGGCCCCGACGTGACCTCCGCGCTCGGCGTCTCGCTCACCCTGATGGGCGCCTCGCTCGCCGTCGCCGTCCTCCTGGCACTCGCCCTCGCCACGGGAACACTCCGGCGCGGTGCCCACCGCCGGCTCGTCACCACCCGGGCGGGCGTCGGCGCCGCCGTCCTCGCCGCCCTGCCGGAGTTCCTCCTCGCCGCCGTGCTGGCCACCGTCCTCGCCGTGCAGCTGGGCTGGTTCCCGGCACTCGGCTGGGGCGGCCCCGAACAGCTCGTCCTGCCCGCCCTGGCCATGGGCGTCCCCGCCGGCGCCCTGCTCGGACGGCTCCTCGACGACGCGCTGCCTGCCGCGTTCGCCGAACCCTGGGCGCGCGCCGCCACCGCCCACGGGATGCCCGCCCGCCTGATCGCCGCCCACGCCCTGCGCCGGGCCCTGCCCGCACTGCTGCCCCAGCTCGGCCTCGTCGTCGTCGGGCTGACGGGCGGTGCGGTCGCCGTCGAGACGCTCTACACCATCCCCGGGCTCGGCGGTACGGCCTTGTCCGCCGCCCTGGCCCAGGACCTGCCGGTCCTCCAGGCGTGCGTGCTGCTCCTGCTCCTCCTGGGCGTCGCCGCCGGACTCGCGTCCCGGCTCGCCGCCAGGGCCCTGCTCGGCCCCGCACGGGACGACGGCGCGCTGCCCCCGCTCGTCGCGCCGAAGCTCCCCGCACGCCGCACCGTGGCCGTAGGAGCGGTGCTGCTGGGAGTCCTCCTCGCCGCCGTCGTCCTCATCGGCCTGCTGCGTGACCCCCTGTACGCCGACGCCGCGGCGCGGCTCGGGTCACCCTCTGCGGCCCATCCGCTGGGCACCGACTCGCTGGGGCGCGACGTCCTCGCCCGCCTCGGCCACGGGGCCGCCAGGACCGTACTCACCGCGGTCGCCGTCGGCGCCGTCACCCTGCTCCTGGGGCTGCTCGCCGGAGCCGCCCGCGCCGGGGCCCTCACGGAGACGGCCAACGCGTTGCCCGCGGTCCTGGCCGGCCTCGTCGTCGCGGGGATCGTGGGCCCCGGCGCCTGGGGCGCCGCAGCGGCCGTCGCCGCCGTCGCATGGGCCCCGCTCGCCGCCCACACCTCCGCGCTGTACGCCCAGGAACGCGCCGCCCCGCACGTCACCGCCGCCCTCGCCGTCGGCGCCGGGCCGTGGCACCTGCTGCGCCGCCACATCGGGCCGGGCGTCCTGCCCCCGGTCGTACGCCACGCCGTCCTGCGCGTCCCGGCCATCGCACTGGCGCTGGCCTCCCTCGGCTTCCTGGGCCTCGGGACACCGGCCCCCGCGCCGGAGTGGGGCCGCATGCTCTCGGAGAACATGCCCTACGCCGAGCGCGCCCCCTGGGCCGTCCTCGCCCCCGCCGCGGCCCTCGCCGCCCTCGGCGCGCTCGCGGTACTGACCTCGGCGGCCGTACGCGGCCGGGGTCACCGATGAGGACGGTCACCGAGGACACAGGCGCCGACCCGGAGTTCAAGCCCTACCTCCGGCTGCTCACCGCCACCCAGTTCGCCTTCAACACCGGTTTCTACGCCGTCCTGCCCTACCTCGCCACGCACCTCGGCGACGGACTCGGTATGGCGGGGTGGCTCGTAGGACTCGTGCTCGGGCTGCGCACCTTCAGCCAGCAGGGCCTCTTCGTCGTCGGCGGCGCACTCACCGACCGCTACGGCCCGCGGCCCGCCGTCCTCACCGGCTGCGTGCTGCGCATCGCCGGATTCTGCTGGCTCGCCCAGGCCGGTACCACCCCTGGCGTCATCGGCGCCGTCCTCCTCATCGGCTTCGCCGCAGCCCTCTTCTCACCCGCCGTCGAATCCGAGACCGCCAGGGCCGCCGTCGCCCACGAGACCGCGACCGGCACGCCGCGCGCCCAGGTGCTGGCCGTGTTCTCCGCCGCGGGCCAGGCCGGAGCGTTCCTCGGCCCCCTCGTCGGCAGCCTGCTGCTGCTCCTGGGAGGCGACTTCCGCACCGCGTGCCTGGCAGGCGCGCTGGTCTTCGTCGGCGTGCTCGCCGGACACGCCCGGCTCATGCCCCGGCGGCCGCGCCGCGTCCGGCCCGCCGGGAGGCGTTCCGTCCTGCCCCGGGAGGTCTTCGCCAACCGGCCCTTCCTCGTCCTCTGCCTCGTGTACAGCAGCTACCTCGTCTCCTACAACCAGCTCTACCTCGCCCTGCCGGCCGAGGTGGAACGGGCCACCGGATCCCAGAGCGCGCTCGGCGGACTCTTCGCCCTCTCCTCCCTGCTCGTCGTCGTCGCGCAGCTGCCGCTGACCCGCTGGTCCGCCCGCCGCGTCGCGCCGCGTACCGCCCTCGTCGCCGGGCTCGCCGTCGTCGCCGCCGGATTCGTGGCCGTGCCCCTCGCGCCCGACGGCCCCGCCGGGCTGCTTCCCGGCGCCGCGCTCGTCGTCCTGCTCACGCTCGGCCAGATGCTGCTGGTCCCCGCCGCCCGGGGGCTCGTGCCCGACCTGGTCGACGACGGCCGGCTCGGGCTCGCCACGGGAGCACTGTCCTCCGTGTCGGGCCTCGCCGTCCTGGTGGGCAGCGCCGCAACCGGAACGCTCCTCGGCACGCCCGGACCCGTGCTGTGGGCGGTGCTCGCCGCGATCCCCCTGGCGGGTGCCGTACTCGCCCTGACCCTGTCCGCGGGACGGCGCGCGCCGAAGCCCGTCACCACCGTCACCGATCAGTTGTGACACGTTTTCCACAGGGGGCGCCGGGCACTGGTGCGGGCCCACTACCCTTGAGGCGTGACTATTCGCCTGCATGACACCAACGCCCGGCAGATCCGTGACTTCGTCCCGCTCACCGCGGGCTGTGTCTCGATCTACCTCTGTGGCGCGACTGTCCAGGCCGCCCCGCACATCGGGCACATCAGGTCCGGGCTGAACTTCGACATCATGCGCCGCTGGTTCGAATACCGCGGCTACGACGTGACGTTCATCCGGAATGTCACCGACATCGACGACAAGATCATCAAGAAGTCGGCCGAGCAGAACCGCCCCTGGTGGTCCATCGGCTACGAGAACGAACGCGCCTTCAACGACGGCTACGACGCCCTGGGCTGCCTCCCGCCCACGTACGAACCGCGCGCTACCGGCCACATCACCGAGATGGTCGAGATGATGCGCGGCCTCATCGAGCGTGGCCACGCCTACGAGGCCGAAGGCAACGTCTACTTCGACGTCCGCTCGTACGAGGGATACCTGGAGCTCTCCAACCAGGACCTCGACGACCTGCGCCAGCCCTCCGGTGACGGCGAGACCGGCAAGCGCGACCAGCGTGACTTCGCCATGTGGAAGGCGGCCAAGCCCGGCGAGCCCAGCTGGGAGACCCCGTGGGGCCGCGGCCGTCCCGGCTGGCACCTCGAGTGCTCCGCGATGGCGCACAAGTACCTCGGTACCGCCTTCGACATCCACGGCGGCGGCATCGACCTGATCTTCCCCCACCACGACAACGAGATCGCACAGGCCAAGGCATTCGGCGACGACTTCGCGAAGTACTGGGTGCACAACGGCTGGGTCACCCTGTCCGGCGAGAAGATGTCGAAGTCCCTGGGTAACTCCGTGCTGGTCAGCGAGATGGTGAAGGCCTGGCGCCCCATCGTCCTGCGTTACTACCTCGGCACCCCGCACTACCGCTCCATGATCGAGTACAGCGAGGAGTCCCTGCGCGAGGCGGAGTCCGCCTTCGCGCGGATCGAGGGCTTCGTCCAGCGTGTGGTGGAGAAGGCCGGGGGACCGGTCGAGCCCGCCGCCGAGGTGCCGCCCGTTTTCGCCGAGGCCATGGACGACGACCTCGGCGTCCCGCAGGCGCTCGCGATCGTCCACACCACCGTCCGGCAGGGCAACTCGGCCCTCGCCGCGGACGACAAGGAAGCCGCGGTCGCCCGTCTCGCCGAGGTGCGCGCGATGCTCGGAGTCCTCGGTCTGGACCCGCTCGACCCCCACTGGGCGGGCGAGAGCGACCGGGGCGAGGACCTGCACGGCGTCGTCGACACCCTCGTACGGCTCGTCCTCGACCAGCGCCAGTCGGCCCGCGAGCGCAAGGACTGGCCTGCGGCCGACGCCATCCGCGACCAGCTCAACCAGTCCGGCCTCGTCATCGAGGACAGCCCCAGCGGACCCCGGTGGACACTCGGACCGCGCTGAGCGGACCTTCGCACCATGCGTGAGCAGCGCAAATGTGCCGCCCGGCCGTCCGGGCGGCACACTTTCACTTGACGACGTTTTTCTGAAGCAACGAAACAGGTAGGTCATGGCCGGGAACAGCCAGCGCAGGAACCGCCGCACGTCCAACAAGAAGGGCATGCAGGTCGGCAGCGGCGGTAACCGACGCCGTGCTCTCGAAGGCAAGGGCCCGACGCCGCCCGCCTCCGCCCGCAAGGGACACAAGAAGAACAGGGTGGCGAACGCCCAGGCCAAGCAGGCCGTCGCCCGCCGCCCCGCCCCGCGCCGCGGTGGCGCCAAGGGCACGTCGGAGATGGTCGTCGGCCGTAACCCGGTCTTCGAGGCGCTGCGCGACGGCGTTCCCGCGACCACCCTCTACGTCCAGCAGTACATCGACAACGACGAGCGCGTCCGCGAGGCGCTCCAGCTCGCCGGTGAGCGCGGCAACATCCACCTCATGGAGGCCCCGCGCCCCGAGCTCGACCGGATGACGAACGGCCTGAACCACCAGGGCCTCGTGCTCCAGGTCCCGCCGTACGAGTACGCGCACCCGGAGGACCTCACCGCCGCCGCGTACGACAACAACGAGGACCCGCTGATCGTCGCCCTCGACGGCGTCACCGACCCCCGCAACCTCGGCGCGATCGTCCGCTCCGTCTCCGCCTTCGGCGGCCACGGCGTGGTCGTCCCCGAGCGCCGGGCGGCCGGCATGACGGCCGGGGCCTGGAAGTCCTCGGCCGGCACCGCGGCCCGCACGCCCGTCTCGCGCGTCACCAACCTGACCCGCGCCCTGGAGGGCTACCAGAAGGCCGGCCTCACCGTGGTCGGCCTCGCCGCCGACGGCGAGCACACCGTCGAGGACCTCGAGGCCCTGGGGGGTCCCGTCGTCATCGTCATCGGCAGTGAGGGCAAGGGCCTGGGCCGCCTCGTCGGCGAGACCTGCGACTACCGGGTCCGGATCTCCATGCCGGGCGGCGCCGAATCCCTGAACGCCGGTGTCGCCGCGGGCATCGTGCTCTACGAGGTGGCGCGCCGCAGGGCGTGACGCCCGGGAGGTCGCAGGGCCCATGACCGGGTCCCTGCGTTGCTCCGCGGGACGTCCGCGGCCGGGGCGGCCGGGCAGATGCCCGACAGGCCCCGCACCCGGGCGCTACCCCCGCACCGGGCCCTACCTGCGTCACTCCGCACCGGCATCCGCCCGGGTCGGCCTCCGGACGCGGCGCGGCTACGCGGAATCCACTTCGCCGAACCGCCGGCCGGCCGGGCGAAGTACGCCATCCGTCTGCCGGGGGCGCGCGGGCGGGAACAGCCGGCCTCCGTACCCGCGCACCGGCGTACGGTCGGTACGCGTTCCCGCCCCGGCCCGGTGGCTCCGCGCCGTGGCGGGACCACGGCAACCGCCCCTGGATCACCGGCTCGTGCCGGCCGCGGAGCCGCCCCCCGGCGGGCCCACCTCCCGCGCACGCCGAGTGCCCGGCGAACACGGACGCACCCGACGTCGGGGACTGTTGACGGGTCTCGGACACTTCGGACGAGTCGAGGCAGTGTCCTAATCACACATCACTCGGTTAGATGAGTGTGGACACCAGAACGCCTCGGTTCGACGACCAACCCGCCCTGAGCATGACGAAGGTGGACAGCGACCCCGCCCAGGTCATCGTCAGCCACGCCAGCTTCCGGGTGCAGCTCGCCCCGGGGCAGCGCACCCGTCTGCGCCCCGTGGGCTCCGCCGGACCCAGGATCCCCGCCATGAGCGGCGCGGGCGGCCGCAGGCGGGCTCCCGTCGTCTGGAGCGGCAGGTCCGCGCCGGGCGACCCCGGAGCGACCGGGCTCCTCCAGGCCGTACGCAACTCCACCGCGGGGCACCTGGACACCCGTCCCGCCGGCTACGACGGCGGGGGAGGCACCCAGGTCATCCCGCGCCTCGACGAGACACAGCCCAATCCCGTCGTTCCCGCACCCCACCGGCCCGGCGGCGGCCGGAACGGCCCGCTCCTGCCGCCCATGCGGCGGGCCGTCGGCGCGTACGACGCCATGGAGACGCAGCCTCGCGACGCGTACGACGTCACCGACGACGATGCCGACGCCGAGGGCCGGAGCGACACCTCCGCCGGGGAACGACGCCCGTCGGGCGACACCGTCCGGCACGCCTACTACCCCGGCCGCCGGATGAACCTCGGCGTCGTCCTCCTCCCGCTGCGCGTCATCCTCGGCTTCTTCTCGATCTACGCCGGCATGGGCAAGCTCTGCGACCCCGCCTACTTCGACGACGGCGACCGCGGGTCGATGGTCAAGTGGCTGACCTCGCTGCAGCCCTGGTCCGCCGCCGAGCCCTTGCGCGACGTCGCGCTGTCCCACCCCGTGGCCGCCGGGCTCACCATCGCCTTCCTCCAGGTCGTCGTCGGCGTCCTCACGGTCCTCGGGCTCTGGCAGCGCGTCGCGGCCGCCTTCGGCGCGCTGCTCTCCGCCGCCGTCCTGGTCACGGTCAGCTGGCGCAGCGCCGCCGCCTACGACACCCCCGACATCATCCTGCTGGCGGCCTGGAGCCCCCTCGTCATCGCCGGTGCGCCCGTTTACTCCCTCGACGGGCGCCTGGCCGGGGAGGCCTGGCGCACGCTCGGCCCGCGGTCGGCGATCTGGGACCTCCGCCGCCGGGTACTGCGCCGCGGCACCGTGGTCGCCACCGTCGTCGTCGGCCTGACCCTGCTGGTCGGCTCGATGCTCGGCGGTGCCGTCCGCTCCACCGAGGTCGTCACCGTGCCGGGCCCCGACAGCTACCCGACCAACCAGTTGCCCGGCTCCCCGCTCCCCGAGGAGTCCACGGGCAAGAAGGACGGGCCCTCCAGGACCCCGGACAACCGCGCCCCCGAGACCGCGCCCTCCAGCGCCCCCGGTACCCCGTCGGCGAAGGAGTCCACCCCGGGCTCCGCGGCCGGACGCGAATCCGGACCGACGGCAGGGGCGAGCACGGGTCGGCCCAGCCAGACCCAGGGCACCGGCCAGGCACCCCCGCAGGCGCCGGCCCCGCAGGAGCCCCCGACGGGCGACCCTGGTCCCAGCTCCTCCGGTTCCGACGGTTCCGGCGGCACGACCGGCGGATCCGACGACGGCGGTTCCACGGGTGGTTCCGACGGCGGCTCCTCCGGAGGCGCGGGCCAGAACCCCATCGGCGGTCTGCTCGGCTGACGCAGGCACCGCACCACCGCGAGGGCGGTCACCGGGCAACCGGTGACCGCCCTCGCGCACGTACGGATCCTCCGCCCGGTCAGCACCGTGCCGGGCCGGACGCGGCGTGTCCGGACGTCCGTTCGGTCAGCCGAGAGTGCTCGGCCGCGCCCGTGTGGTCAGCCGCCCGCGTGGGCGCCCAGTTCCTTCGCCGCCTCCGTGAGGTCCTTCGCGGTGTCGATGGCCCGCCAGTAGGCCCCGTGCGGCAGCGGGAACCCGGCCAGCCGGCGTTCCCGGGCCAGCCGGGGGAAGGTCGTCCGCTCGTGGTCGCCGCGGTCCGGCAGCATCGAGGTGAACGCGGGCGCGAAGACGTACACGCCCGCGTTGATCAGATACGGCGACGGCGGCGATTCGATGAAGTCGGTGATGTGACCGAACGCGTCGGTCTCCACGGCGCCCCACGGGATCCGCGGACGGGCGAGCGCCAGCGTCGCGGTGGCGTCCCGCTCGGCGTGGAACGCGGCCATCTCCCGCAGCGAGAAGCGCGTCCAGATGTCGCCGTTGGTCGCGTACCAGGGCTCCGACGGATGCGGCAGCCGCGCCGCGGCATGCTTGAGACCGCCGCCCCGGCCCAGGGGCTCGGTCTCGACGACGGTCGTGACGCGCAGCGGAAGATCGGCCGAGACCAGCCACTCCTGCAGCACATCGGCAAGATGGCCGCACGAGATCACGGCGTCGGTGACGCCCTCGGCGGCCAGCCAGGACAGCTGATGGCCGATGATCGGGGTCCCGGTCCCCGGGATCTCGACCATCGGCTTGGGGCGGTCATCGGTGTACGGGCGCAGCCGCGAGCCCTGACCACCCGCCAGGATCACGGCCTGCGTCGGATACGTATGCATGCCAGGCACGATATGCCGTGCCCGGACACCCCCGGCTCAGCTGAACTGGGCGACGCCAGAGGCGAACGAGGTGTCGCAGACGGGACGGGAGAAGCGGTGGGCACGCGTCGGGCCGTACTGGTCGACGGCGGCCTTGCCGAGCGCCCTGGCGATCGACATGCAGTGCTTCGCCAGGGAGGGCCGCCCCTCGACGGTGCGCTGGAGGCTCGTCAGCGCGACACCCGGATCCTTCTCCCGGAGCTCCAGCAGGAGCTTGTCCCGCAGGACGTCATGAGGGGCCCGGGCCTTCGCCTGCTTGGCTACGGTCTCCGAGGCGGCGGTCAGCAGCTGGGTCTCGGTGTCCTGCCCCGACCACTGCACACGGGTGACCGCGAGGGTCCCGGACAGAACCATGACGACGGGCAGTACGAGAGCTAGGGTTCGGCCGATTCGGCGCGCGGTGTGGGTCACGCAGGCGAGCGTAGCGGTCGGTGATGACTTGGCGACATTTCGTCACCCCTGCGGGGGATGGTTCGAGATGTCTTTTCGAATCAGACGTTGACGTGCTGGGATGAATTGACCGGTGTGCCGGGGTATTTGACGCCCTTGTGGGCCAAACCCGAATCCGACCCGCGACACGCGAACGGCCCCGTGTCCTGGAAGGACGCGGGGCCGTTCGACGGATCAGGCGGATCAGGCGGATCAGGCGGTCAGGCGCTCACCGGTCGACGTGGCGAAGACGTGCAGCTCGTCCGGGCGAGGCACGACGTGGAGCTCGGTGCCCTTCTCCGGAACGGCGCGGCCGCCGACACGGACGACCAGGTCCTTGTGCTCGCCACCGACCTGCGCGGCACCGTAGACGAAGCCGTCGGCGCCGAGCTCCTCGACGACGTTGACGGAGACGGCGAGGCCGGCCGGGGCGTCGGAGGACGCCTTGGAGAGGCCGGTCGCGGCGGCGCCACCGTGCTCGACGATGTCGAAGTGCTCCGGGCGGATGCCGACCGTGACGGTGGTGTCACCGCGGTTCGCGGCGGCGCTGAGCGCCTCGCGGGAGACCGGGACGACGCTGTTGCCGAACTTCACACCGCCGTCGGTGATCGGGACCTCGACGAGGTTCATCGCGGGGGAGCCGATGAAGCCGGCGACGAAGAGGTTCGCCGGGCGGTCGTACATGTTGCGCGGCGAGTCGACCTGCTGGAGCAGACCGTCCTTGAGGACCGCGACGCGGTCGCCCATGGTGAGGGCCTCGACCTGGTCGTGGGTGACGTACACGGTGGTGATGCCGAGGCGGCGCTGCAGCGAGGCGATCTGCGTACGGGTCGACACACGGAGCTTGGCGTCGAGGTTCGACAGCGGCTCGTCCATGAGGAAGACCTGCGGCTCACGCACGATCGCGCGGCCCATCGCCACACGCTGACGCTGACCACCGGAGAGCGCCTTCGGCTTGCGGTCGAGGTAGTCGGTGAGGTCCAGCATCTTGGCCGCCTCTTCGACCTTCGCCCGGATCTCCGTCTTGTTGATCCCGGCGATCTTCAGCGCGAAGCCCATGTTGTCCGCGACGGACATGTGCGGGTAGAGCGCGTAGTTCTGGAACACCATGGCGATGTCCCGGTCCTTCGGGGGCAGGTGCGTGACGTCGCGGTCACCGATGCGGATCGCGCCGCCGTTGACGTCCTCAAGACCCGCGAGCATGCGCAGGGAGGTCGACTTGCCACAACCGGAAGGACCGACGAGGACGAGGAACTCGCCGTCCTCGATGTCGATCTCGAGCTGGTCCACAGCCGGCTTCGTGGAGCCGGGGTAGACGCGGGACGCCTTGTCGAACGTGACACTGGCCATGGCGATTCTTCTCCTCCACCGGCAGGAACGTGCCGGACGATCCGAGTAAGGGAGTGGTGTGGTCCACTGGAGTGAACCTGAGGTGACGCTACCTGGCGTTCTCGGATCTGTCAGTAGTCCGAGGTTCCGAATATCGAGCAGGTTCCGGTCCCGGCGTTGGTTACACTGCTCTCGCACGCCTCCTTAGCTCAGTCCGGCCAGAGCAACGCACTTGTAATGCGTAGGTCGTCGGTTCGAATCCGACAGGAGGCTCGGTGAAACCCCAGGTCGCATAGCCCGTGACCTGGGGTTTCTGCTGTTCCGGGGCGGGTGTGCCGGATGAGCGGGGCGCGGTGGGAGGGCCTGCGTGAGCGGTGCGGGAGCGGAGCTGCTCAGAGACCCCTACTTCTTGGGCTTCCGGCGCTTGGCCTTCACGGACTCCTCGGGCTGGGCTTTCGCCTTTGTGCTCGGCTTGCCGCCCTTGGCCCTGTCAGCGTTCTTGACCGCAGCCTTCTTGGCCTTCTCTTTCTTCGCGGCCTTGAGCGCCGCTTTCTCGGGCTCGGTCTTGCGCTGGAGGGGGACGGGCTTCACGGGTGCCTCGGCGGCGCTCATGCCGACGTGGGGCAGGACGCTTAACTTGATCTTTAACCTGTGCGGCGTGGACGAAGGGTCGTTGACTTCTTCGTTCGTCGCTTCGCGGGGCCGGGTTTGCCGACGGTGTGGACGTCATAGCGTGCAGTGGGTTGGTTGTTCTTGCTGCCGGGTGGCCGTCCCGGGCCTGGCCGAGAGGATTTCGGTCCTCTGGCCGGGCAAGCGGCCTTCGGCCGCAGGTGCCGAAAATCGCGGCGGACTCGGGCAGGGGTAAGTCTGTCCGCGGGACTTGGCTTTTCCCATGGTCGGTGCAGGTCGGCCGCCAGCGGGCGAGCGAGCCGGAGCTGAGTGAAGACCGCGACGATCAGCCAGGTCCAGCGGTCGGCGGCTTCGGGGCTGCGGATCTTCGGGCAGGTCCAGCCCAGAGTCTGCTTGAACAGGCGGAAGGTGTGTTCGATGTCGAAGCGCCGCAGGAATGCCTGCCAGAGCGTGTCGACGTCGGCTTCCGTGGCATCGGTGCCTGACCACCACAGCCAGACCGGCTTCGGTGTTGCCCCGCTGGGCAGGTGGTCAACCTGCAAGCGGATCACGGTGCCCTCGATGACCGGCAGGGCACCGAGGGCAGCCGTCCAGGCCGAGCGATGGGTCAGTCTCGGATGGAGCCGGTCCCAGGCCCGTGCGATGGCGGTGCCGTAGAGGCGGGTCTCGGTCACAGTCTGGGCATCGGGAGTGTTCCAGGTGGCGGGGTCACCGAAGACGAACTCGCCGCCGTGGCGGGGCGGACGGCCCCGGACGCCCGGCTCGCGGCATGGGACCGCACGTCGCAGGACTCGATCCGAACGCATCCGCCCCAGCACCTGCACCGGCAGGTCCTGCAGAAGGAAGGCCAGGCGGGGCACGTCATAGCCGGCATCCACCACGATCAGGATCTCCAGGTCGCCGTCCTTCCACTGCCCGGCCGTGATGAGCCGCTCGACCAGCTCGCGCATCTGCCTAGCGGTAACAGTGGCGGCGTCATCCCCCGGTGCCAGACGTAGCGCGTCCAGCGGTGCGGTCCAGGAACTGCGGCCGGTCTCCAGAGCGCAGATCACTGAATACGGCCAGCCGGGGACAGGGATGTGCTGGTCTTTGCCCCGCCCATAGGTGTGGCACAGGATCCGCTGCGGTGAAGTGTGAGCGCTGGGCCGCAGCCAGCAGGTCAGGTCGGCGGCCAGCACCAGCCGGCCGTCCGCCGCCCGCGGCAGCGGCACCGCCGCCAGGGCCCGCCTCAGCCGGGCGACATCGACCCGGCCCGCGGACAGGGCGTCGTAGAGCCCGCCGTGCCCACGCCGGTGTTCACCCACCAGCGACAGTTCCACCAGCGACCGGACCGGACCATCGGCGCACAACACCGCGTCCGCGAGTTCGAACAACGCATCCGCACGTTTGGTCAGACAGGAGTAGAACTCACCCCGGAAGCGTGACAGTCCCGCAAACGGATCCTGCCGGGCAACGTGATGCGACAGACTCATACCCACGGCCTTCGTGCTGAGCTTGCGTGTTCCTTGGTCGGATCACATGCTCAGCCGAAGGCCGCCTGCGTGTACCTCAGTTACCAGTCCGAGTGATCAAGTACGACGAACCGTTCGGACCCCGAGGTTAAAGATCAAGTTAATGGTGACGTCGGATATCAGAACTGTCCCAATGCCTGCCTCGTTGGTCGCCGCCATTAGGCCGTTCTCAGTGGCTGGAGCTCATGAGTTCCACTGGTCGAAGTACTCGATGTGGATCTCGCGGGCGTCGCCGAGGATGCCGTCGTTCGAGTGCAGCTCTGTGCAGAAGTGCGGGTAGCTCGGGTGGACTGGGACATAGCCCGGTCCCTTGCGGGCGACATCGAGGAAGTGCCGCGCGGCCTCTCGGAACACCTTCGTGCTGCCGGTCATGAACAGCGTCTCGGCATGAAGGTGCTGGTGAAACAGGTCGCGGTTCTCCCGGTAGTGACGTGCCGCGTAGTCGGCCACCGCAACATCGTCATGTTCTGCCTCGGGCAAGCTCACGGTCTGGGGGCGGCCGGGGCCGAGGCGGCCTCGCACCTGCTTCCAGTGTGAGGGAGCGAACTGCAGCGAATGGTGCAGGAGCACGAGGTCGAGCTGGACGCCGACGTCGTCAGGCACCTCCCGGGCCGGCGGGTGGTTGGCTCGCATAGGCAGATGTATCAGCGAGCGTGGCGAGCGTGCTGCGAGCATCCACAGTCCGGCAATGCTTCGGGCGGCGTCCTGGTCGAGGTAGGCGTCCAGGTGCCGGTCGTGGTCGATGAGCACGGCACGGGTCAACGGCTGGGCAGGTCGGACGACTCTGAACTCATCGGCTCCCAAGCGGGCCCGGTGTATTACGACAGGCAGCTTCATCGGTTCTCCGTTGCGGTGTGTCGGCTGACTTCGTTCGCCGCTGCACGCGGAGTCGGTCAGCAGCCCTTCGTCGCGCAACCGCCGACCACGCCCGCGCGTTTGCCCAACCAGCCACGACGGTGCCACCTGGATCGGGGTCGTGCGTACGGTGTGGAGGATGGTGCCGTGACGAACATCAGTGACGACCATGTAAAGGTCCACTTCAGAATTGAAGTGGACGAGGACGGCTGGCCTCCGGCGAGCATCGAGAGTCTCTGGGCGGTGAAGCTCGGGAACGGCACGGTACGGCTCGACAACACACCGTGGTTCGTCCGAGGAGTCGCCAGCGGGGACATCATCAGAGTGGAGCTTGAAGACGATGGTGTTCTCTATGCCCGGGAGACGATCCAGCCGTCGCAGAACTGCACGATTCGGTTGATCGTGCTGAAGGACGGGGGCTCAGCTGCTGCCCGGCAGACCGCGCTGGAGACCTTCCACCGCCTCGGCACGACCGGCGAGGGCATCGAACGCTTCCGCATGGTGGCTCTGGATGTCCCCCCGGAGGCGGACCTGCCGAAGATCCGAAAGCTTCTGGAGCACGGTGCGGCAAAGGAGTGGTGGCACTGGGAGGAAGGGTGTGTCACCTCCGCTTGGGAAAATGCCGTCTGAATCAGCAAGAGTTGTGCCCTCGGCACGGGCAAGCCGATTGTTTCCTCTGCCAGGTCCTGACGGCCCGTGGCCAATCTCGATCGGTTCGACGATGTCCATCGTGATCTGCGGTCGCCGGGAGAATCCTTTCCGGCCTCAGGGCGGGGTAGCGTTTCCATGAGGTCGACGGAGAGGACGCTCGCAACCATGCCGATGCCCGCCGGTACCCCCGAACCCACAGCCCCGCGCGGGCTCATCCTGGACTTCGCCGGAGTGCTGACTGCCGATCCCCGGCCGACCCACCGCCTCTGGGCCGAGGCGGAGGGCCTGCACGCGGAGGCGTGGCGCGTCACTCTCAACGACACCGCCGAAGGGCGACGCCTGTATGCGGCGCTGGAAATCGGTCAGCTCGGCCAGGTCGAATGGAACGCGCAGACTGCTGCTCTGCTCGGTACAAACGTCGACCCGGTGAACCTGATGGGCCGCGCCTGGTCCAAAGTGCCGGCGGCACCTCGCATGGCAGCCCTTGCCCGCGCGGCCAAGGAAGCGGGCTACCGGCTCGCCCTCCTGTCGAACAGCTTCGGCCTGGACCCCTTCAACCCGTACGAGCACGTCGGCATCTGGGACCTCTTCGACGTGCACGTCATCTCCGAAGTCGTCGGCATGGCGAAGCCGGACCCTGCGATCTACCAACTCACCTTGGACCGCCTCGGTCTCCCCGGAACGGCGTGCGTGTTCGTCGACGACCATCGGGTGAACCTTCCGCCCGCCGAAGCCCTAGGGATCACCACCGTCCTCGCGACGGACGAGGACTCCGCAGTCGCCGAGCTGGAGCGCCTGCTCGGCGTGACGGCGACCCTCGCTGTGCAGAGCTGATTCCAGCCACACCAACGGGTCTCCTTTCTGGGAAGGGGTGTTGGCCCTCCCTTCGCCCTGGGTACGGTCAACTCCTGGCGGATCAGAAGGGGAAGTGGCTCTCATGCAATGGTCGGAGTACACCACCGCCGAGAGACTCAAGGCGCTCCGCAACGGCATGACGCAGGAGCAGCTGGCCGAGGCCGCCGAGGTGTCCGTCGGCGTCGTAAGGAAGCTGGAACGCGGCGGCACCGCCTCTCTTCCTTCACTGCTTTCCATCGCTTCCGCCCTCGGCACCGACATCGCTGTGCTCTTCGGACAGCAGGCGCCTCGTCGCTCCATGGACCGCGACGAGCGAGCGGCCCTGCGGTCCCTGTCCGGCGCCACTCACGACGCCGCCCTCGGTATCCCGGCCGAGGCCGAACCGGGCACGGTCGACGAGCTGCGGGCAGTTCTCCAAGACGCCGACGCCGCCTACTGGGCGGGTCGGTACACCGAACTGGGTGTTCTGCTCGGCGCGCTACTGCCCGAGGCCCGCGCACGGTACGACGCATCGAACACCGACGAGAAGGCGGCAGCCGCCGGCGTTCTGGCCGATGTCTTCCAGACCGCCGCCATGGCCGCGAACGTCTGGGGCTCACGGGACCTTGCCTACGCGGCGCTCACCTACGGCCGACAGATCGCCGTACAGGCGGGCGACGACCTTCGTGATGCGCACCTTGCCGCCACTACTGCATGGGTCAACCTCCGCGACGGTCGGACCGCGCAGGGGTTCTCGCTTGCAGCCACCCAGGCGGACCGGATCGAGCCGAAGATGTCGGAACACGACCCGGACCGGCTGGCGGTCTACGGCCAGCTCGTCACCAACGCAGCCGTGGCAGCCTCCCGAGGCGGCTCCTCCGCCGAGACCGCCCGCGAGTACCTTTCTCAGGCTCACGCCGTCGGGGCACGGCTCGGTTCCGAACACGCCCGTGGAGGGCACGCGCAGCCCTACGGACCCCTCTACGCCGCTACCCAGGCCATGAGCATCGCCGTTGCTCTCGGCGACATTCCAGGAGCGCTGCGCCTCATGGACACCGTCAAGCTCGACGACACCGTCCCTCTCGCCACCCGGGCCCGGTATGGCCTCGATATGGCCCTGACCCACGTGGAATGTCGCCGCTGGGACCAGGCCGCCGACACTCTCGAAGCCGTGTGCGGCATGGCGCCCGGCTGGGTGCAGCACCAGATGCTGCCCGGCGTGATCATCTCCCGCCTGGCCGGCGTGTCCGTCGGCCGCCTGCGTGGACTGGCCCATGCGGCGGGAGTACCCCTGGGCGTCCGCTGACTGCCACGACCCGTAGCAGCGGGGCGACAGGAGGCGTGACTGCCGCCACGCTTCGTGGCACTGGCCCGCCCCACCGGGGGTCATGGCGGTTACGCGACGTGGCGGCGTCCGCCCGTGCGGTCCGCTCCACAGCCACGGGGCGTGCCTGTTCCGCACGGACCGCCGCCAGCACGCTTGGGGCATGCCGAACACTCCGCTCGGCGGCGTCGGACATGTGCCGGTAGCCGTCTACTCCTGCGCCAGCTCCACCTATGCCGTACGCGAGGCCGAGCGCCGTGCCCGCCACTACGCCGATGCCCGTCATTGGCACGTGGCCGGCGCGTGGACCGACCGCGACCCGAGTGCGCCCCTGAGGTCTCGCCTTGGCTGGCAGGCCATGACGGGCGCTCTGTCGTCCGGTCTCGTGCGCGGCGTTGTCGTGGTGGCCATCTCCCACGTGACGCTCGACGCTGCGCAGTTCGCCGCCCTCGGCGTTCTCGTCAGGGACCGGGGTGGCTTTCTCGTGGAAGCGACGACCGGGCCGCCGCCCCGCACTCCGGGCCAGCCCGAACACCGTCGCACTCTCTTCGAGGGAGCCGCCCGACGGTTCCCGTACGGGCACCTCGCGCCGGGGGCGTCGTAGTGAGCGCAAGACGGGCCGAGGTCGGCGACATCGTCGAGGACGCCGAAGGCCGGCAGGCGATCGTGACCGACATCAGGCAGAACGCTACCTGGGTCCTGCGCCCGAGGCAGGGACCGGCGACGGCCCAGTGGGACACAGCAGAACCTGACTCCCTCCGCGTCGTGAAGAGCCGCGCCTCCCGCCTCGGCGAAGAACCCGGCCTCTGGTGACCGAGCGCGCTCTGCTCGTCGAACCGAGTGATCAGTAGGCATGCCCGCCCCCTCAACGGAAGGAGAACCCCTGTGTACGCGTTCGGCCCATCCATTGACCAGAACCACCTCTCGCCCGGTCTGGTGACGATCGCAGCCCTGGCGCTGCGCACCCTCATGACCGATCTCGCCCACGCTCACACCGGGCTGCCGGCCCACTTCGCCAGGCCGACCGGCTTCGGGTCCATCGGCGTCGCGCGCCGTACACCGCTCCGCGAGTCGCGGATGACCGAGAAGGCCAGCCGATGAGTCCGCGCGCGGTCGTCCGGCACCAGCGGTGGACGCTGCAGCCCGACCGGGAGCCGGACGCTGAGCCGACCAGTTACGCAATGCAGTGTGCGGTGTGCGGCGAGATCTCGCCCACGGACACCGAATTCTCGGCCTCCCAGAACTGGGTGTTCGCGCACGGCGGGCGCAATCCGGCGCACCACACGTACCGGGAGGTCATCACTCGTCCGTGGAAGGCGTGGTGGGGGCCATGACGGGCCGCGTCACCGCCCAGGTCGCCAGAATCGCCCGCTACACCGGACCGCTGCTCATCGTGCTCGTTTCCGCCTCCTGCGGCTTCGTGATCGGCGTGACCGCTTCGACCGTACGGATCACGCCCTGACCTGCGCTGAGCGAAGAGGCCGACCAGCCGGGGGAGCGCTGGCCGTGTCCACCACGCCAGACCTCGCATACCTACTCGTGGAGATCCCCATGACCGCAGTGAGCACCCAGACCCAGGAACAGAGGAGCGGACCGGTTCCGCGGCTCGTGGCCAGCCCGTTCCTCGCCCAGTACCTGCTCGTCCAGCCCGGCCGGGCGGCTGGCGTACGCATTCCGCAAGTCCGTTACGAGGAGCTGCGGAATGCCAGCACGGAAGGTCGGCCCGCCCCGGCCTGGCTGACCGACGCGGCGAAGAAGGCATGGGGCACCGAGCTGCCTGAGGCGCCGCTCGATGACGTCGTCCTGGTCCGCGAGCGGTCCCGGTACGGGTACGGCAAGGCGTCGTGGGAGATCAACCTCGGCTGTGACTACGACTGCGAGTTCTGCTACCTCGGCGAGAAGCGCTTCGAGGGCCTGGACTGGGCGGGCAAGCAGACCTTGCTCCGGACACTGAGGGACGCCGGGGTCCTGTGGTTGCAGATCACCGGCGGCGAGGCCCTGATCGACAGGGAGTTCGGCGCCGCTTACGAATACGCCCACCAGCTTGGGATGATGGTGCAGGTCTCCTCGAACGGTTCCTCGCTGCGCAAGCGCCCGATCCGGGACCTCTTCGCCCGCCACCGGCCCTACCGGCTGACCCTGAGCGTCTACGGCGCGACCGCCGAGACGTACGACAAGGGCACCCGGAACCGCGGAGCGTTCAAACGGTTCATCCAGGGCCTGGACGCCGCCCGCGAGGACCGACTGCCGGTCCGGCTGAACGTGATCGTCTCGGACGACAACGCGCACGAAACCGACGCGATGGTCCGCCTTGCGGAGTCGTACGGCTTCCCGAATCAGGTGTTCACGAACATGTCGCCGACGATCGACGGCGAGGCGAACCCGCTGGCCACGCAGGCAGAGAGCCACCTCAAGGCCCGGAGCATCTTCACTGGCTGCAACGCGGGCCACACGTTCTTCCACGTCAACCCGCACGGCATCGCGTCGGTCTGCAAGGTCGGCCGCGACCCGAACGTCAACCTCATCACCGAGGGCGTCGAAGCCCTCCCTCGACTCGGCGCGATCGCCGAGTCCCTACAGCTCCGCACCGGTGGATGCTCCGGCTGCACGAAGGTCGGCACGTGTCGCACGTGCCGACCGCTGGCCAAGCTCTACCAGGAGGCGGGGGACGGACGAGAGCTCTACTGCCAGCATGGAGGCTACGGAACATGACCCCTTCCACCACAACCCTCGCCCCGCCGCGCGAACCGGTGCTGCTCACCATCGGCCAGCGACCGGCCGTCGGACCCACCGGTGTCTTGCCGGTGCCGCTGACCGCCGCACCGATCAAGGACGACGAAATCCAGATCATCGCTGACCTGCACGAGGCCGCCGAAGGTGCCGAGTGCAGCTGCTCGGCCGGCGACGACCAGCCCTACTAGACGGTAGACGGCACCGCGGCGAACCTCAGTGCCGCCCGTCGCGCCCTCTGAGTGCCGCCTCGGCCGTACCCTGGCCGAAGCGGCACTCTCTTTACCCGAGCACCTGAGGACCCGCGCGTGTCCATGTCCCGCATCCCCTTCGAACAGCTCCCCGCCGACGTCCGGCAGGCCGTCGTCGACAAGACGGGCCGCGTGCACGCGGCGCGGACCGTGCGGGGCGGCATGAACTCCGGCATCGCCTCCGTCCTGGAGACCGAGAGCGGCAGTGTCTTCGTGAAGGGCATCCCGGCCGACCACCCACAGGCTGGCGCGCAACGCCGCGAGGCGGCCATCGCTCCGCACCTGCCAGCATCCTGCCCGCGCCTGTACTGGCACCTTGAACTCGATGGCTGGAGCCTCCTGGGATACGAGGTCGTCGACGGCCGCCACGCCAACTACGCCCCCAGCTCGCCCGATCTTCCGCTGGTGGAAGCCGCGCTCACCGAACTGCAGCAGGTCACGGCCCCGGCCGACATCAAGATCAAGGACGCCCTAGACCGGTGGGCCGAGTATGCCCCACCAGGGACGTTGCACTATTTCGGCGGCGATGCGCTGCTTCACACCGACTTCGCGCCGGACAACGTCCTGATCGTCGGCGAGCGAGCCCGGCTCGTCGACTGGGCCTGGCCGACGAGAGGTGCGGCCTGGATCGACCCGGGGGCGCTGGCGCTGCGACTGATGGAGGCCGGTTACTCGGTGGAGTCGGCGGTGGCATTTGCGGGTCGGTTCCCGTCGTGGCGTGGGGCCGAGCCGCAGGCTCTGGCAGCGTTCGGCGCGGCCACCGCAGCACTGTGGCGTGAGATCGCCGAGGAGGGCGGGACATCGTGGAAGCGAAGGATGGCGGAGCAGGCAGCGATGCTCCGGCATGTCCTCGAAGGGGAGCTGTAAAGACACTTGGTCCGTGTCGGTAAAAAGCACGTGCGGGCGAGCGTCCCGCGCGACACGTGACTGTCGCTGCTCAATGGCGCCCTGGAGCAGATCAACGTCCTCGTCTTCCCCAGCACCTTCTTTTACCCAGTCCACCCCGCACGTCGCCAAGATGCTCGCCGGACGCGCATCAACCGGGGTACGGGTGCGGCTCTGTTTCGGCGACTCGAAGGGCCGGGGCCGCAGCAATGCGGGGCCACGAAGAGGGAATCGGCGACACCCTCGCCGCCAAGATCCGCGCCACCCTGACCTACTACCGGCCGCTGCTGTACGAGGTCGGATGCGAGGTGAGGCTGCACGACACCACGCTTTACACCTCCATTTTCCGGTACGCCGATGACCTTCTGATCAACCCGCATGTTTGGGGCCAGCCGGTCAGTGCAACCCCCTCCTCCGCAGAGCAGATACGGCAGGCTGGTTCGACAACTACGCTCAGAGTCTCGAAGCTGTCAGGGCCACCGCACGGCCCTGGACACCCGACCAGGAGGGGCCCTCGCCGCATGGGCAGGACTGAGTACTACAACGACCCCAAGGCCCCCAAGGCGAACACACTCATCCCCGCCAACAATGTGCTCGTCGTCGATGACAACGGTGCCGTACTCCTCCAGCGCCGCCGGGACACCGGCCAATGGGCCCTGCCCGGAGGAGCCCAGGACATCGGCGAGACGGCGGCCCAGTGCGCCGTGCGCGAATGCCTGGAGGAGACCGGAATCATCGCCGAGGTCACGGGATTCCTGGGGGTCTACACGAACCCGAACCACATCGTGGCCTACTCAGACGGCGAGATCCGCCAGCAGTACGAGAACACCTACATCGGCCGCCCCGTGGGCGGCGAGCCGACGATCAACGACGAAGCCGACGGCGTCCGCTACGTCCAGCCCAACGACATGGACCAGTACGACATCCACCCCAGCATGCGCCAACAGATCGGCGACTACCTTGCCGGCACGTATCCCTACCTGGGCTGAGCGGCTAGCGCTGCTTCCGCCCGACTTCCGGCTGCAAGCATGTCCGGCGATGCTCGACGGATGAACCGCCCGACGAGGCTGTCTGCGCCGTAGCGAGCGTCGATCTCCGCCAGCCGGGCCTCCGCAGAGGTGATCTCGCCATGAGGCGTGGTCGTAATGTCACAGTAGATGGGCACGTCTACAAGAAGCTGGTTGTCCAGCAACGGGAATTCCTCCTCCAACATGATCTGCAGCCCTGCTCCTCCCCAGCAGGAGTTCCAGGAAAAAATGAGTTTCGGGCTCGTAGAGAGGCGCGCGCCCACCATGCTGGGAGGCATTCAAAATTGGGGAGGAGTATTGGTGCACTGCAGCGAGAGACTTACCTGGCTTGTTAATCCACTGCAATGAGCTGCAATGGGCGGTGGGTGAGCCGGTAAGGTTTACGTTGCCCTAGCCGCACTGCTAAATCTGGTTTTGCAACTGCGTACAGGTGGCGGCCAAGGGGGCTGCACGGAAATCTGCGACCACAGTCCGGCCCGTCAATTGCTTTTTGTAGGACGCTGGAGCAGGTAACCCCACACAGGATCTGAGGCCCCATCACTCAAATGGCGGTAGTCTGACCAGTGGCGCTGCTCGACTGGGGAAAGAAGTTCTTCGATGGTGCAGGCCCATGCTTCACAAAGGGCATGGATGAAGCGACCATAAAGGCCGCCCGACAAGCGCCACCAGAGCTTTTCCCACGTGAGCGTGGAGTGGTTGCGCGCAAACTCATATTCGGCATCACGATTCAGAACATCCGGAAAGACAGTTGCCAATGGCGGATAAGCCGATCTCTGAGATAGAACAACCCAATCGCCAGGAAGCTGAACGGTCTGGCCGGAAAGGTAGTGATATACCTGTGGAGGTCGGGTTCGAACAGCTACGCCGGGGCCCGAGGCCATAAAGACTTCGTTGCGTTGCATGGCCCATGACCCGACGTCAGCCGGGCGGAGCAGGCCCTGGGCTGTCATAGCGAAGGCAGTGTCTTCAGGTAGGAAATTGAACGCATTGTGCAGCGTGCCAGCCAGCTCTAGCTGAACTGATTCGCTAAAATGCCCGATGTCGCGTAGTCGCTGCTCCTGAGCGTGGAGCCATCGTCGAACCTGGTCCTGGTTAGCAATCAGCCCCGCCTTGTCCCGCGAGGCCCGGCTTGGTCGGCCGGCAAGGTATCCCGCGAAGGCGAATGTTTGGTCAGCCAGGAACCCATTGACTGGGACAATCCCCCGAAAGTCGCCTTGCCCTTGGTAATTCAAGTCAGTCCAGAGCGTCGCCAACCCAATGCGCTGTCCTGATTCGTCCAGTAGTTCGGTTGCTCGCTCGACGAAAGCGTCCCGCAATTGGAGTCGCTGCTTCTCTTGCCCAACGCGCCAGCTGTCGGTCAGGGAGGGATAGAGACGATCGAAGACTTCATCTGGTGCCCCCGAGGCCAGCGTGAAGGGGAAAATGGTCTCGGTTTCATTGGTCGCCCCGGGCTCCCAAATGCGGATTGAGACAGAATTCTCCAGGACAAGGCGTCGGATCAGCTGACCGAGTCGGTCGTCGCTGGTCTTGTAGAGAAGTCCTTGGATGTCGTAGGGATTTGTCTTAAGGGCGACGCGCAGAGTCGTGCCCGGCGCGGCATGGCCACGTGCGGGCAGGGGTGTCAGCAGCGGACGCCGAGCTGCACTCTCGAAAGTGAGCCGACGCGCATCGGCCACAGAGGCATCGTAGCGGCGAGTGATCAGTTCTACCTGATCGCCGAGCAGGAAGACGGAGAAGAATCCGATTCCAAACCGCCCTTTGGGTTGGAATCCACCGCTTGCCAGGCCGGGAAGTCGGCTACGGATATGAGTGGAACTCCAACCGCTGGTGCCGAAGTCAAGCAATCCACGGACGAGGGTCTCCTCGTCCATTCCGACGCCATTATCGCAAATCTCTAGGTGCCACGAGTCGTCATTTTCGGTGAGGCGCACATCGATACGGCCATCGGTGAAGTCAGGGTCTAGCGCGCGGCGGGCGAGGATGGCGTCTTGGGCATTTTGGATCAGTTCACGAACAGCCACCTCGGGTTCATTTCCGTAAAGCTGCTCTCCGCCCAGTGTTTCTACCAAAGCAGGGACATCTGAAACCTTGACGGTGGCATCGATGGGCCGCCAGTCCGAAACCGGGAAAAGTTCAGCGAATCGCTCGGGGGAACTAACCCCTGCAACCGCGCGAGCCGCGAGCCTGTTTCGGCCGAGGTCGTGCAGTAGGGCATCGACCTTCTTCAGCTCCTGGTCGGTTCCCCGCAGGTAGTCCAGAGCCAGCCACCAGGCGGTAGCGTCGCGTGGGGAGAATGGACGCAGCGAGGTGTAAGTGATCCGATCGCCGTCCAGACGCGGGCGGCTGATGTGCTCCTGGAACCGCCAGTGCTCACGGGCAATTCCTTGTGGCTTACGTAGCGAGAACAGAAATGTCGGGGCACGACGGCTGTCTACCTGGGTTGCATCGGCAAGTCGTAGGATGCAGGCCAGCTTTAGCGGTTCGATGGTCCACTCCGCAGGCTGCCAGGTTAGCGAGCCCTTGGGGCGGCGGAACTGATCAGCAAGCTTGTCAACTGGCCACCAGTGACTGGCTGCCAAATCGCCAATCAGTGGACCGTACGCTTCGCGAAGCTGAACGTCCTGGAGCAGGAAGATCTCGTTGCCCGTGCTGGACCGCCATGGCTGGTCCACCAGCCTCCCAGCCTGCTCTGCATGCGTCTCGCGGATGGCAGTGGCCTGGCATGCTTCCGTGATCTCGGCAGGCGGTGCATCCAGTTGTTCCTGGTCCGGCCAGCATCCTTCCTGGTGGAAGTATGCAACTGACACTAGATCGCGCCAGCGCTGTTGCCCCAGTGCTTCGGGCACACTCATCTGGTATGCCGTCGCCCCCATGGCGGCGTCGTGCAGTACGAAAGCACAGCCCAGCACGTACGCCTCAGCCGGGTTCAGTACGACCTGGTCACCGCAGATGAGACCGGCCGTCTCCCACAGCGCGTCCACGTGAGTGATGTCGTGCACTGTGAATTCGGGTAAACTGCGCGCATTCTCCGAAAGGAGTACAGCAGCATTGTCTCGCAGCGCTAAATACGACGCACGCAATCGCTCCCGTTGGCTTTGGTGTGCATCTTTGCGTGAACGCATGGCAAGTGTCTCCTGCCATAAGAACGCACTAGTAAAGCCATTCTCGGACACTGTGAGAAATCACCTCATTGCCGGCAGTACGAAGAGTCCTGCAAGTACCCACATGGTGATCATCGAGATGATAATGAACAGCAGTACGTAAGTTTCGTACCAGCGCGTTAGGTTGCCTGGACGGGGGCGCTTGCGAAATCCCGGCCCGACTCTCTCATCGGTGATGTCGCATTCCTCGTTGCGGTAGTCAAGCCAAGCGATGGCGCCTACCACAATCAGTGTGCAGGTGAATGCAGCGACCACTGTAGTAAGAGTCAGTAAGCCAATCACCCCGCCCCGCGCCGTAGCTGGGTCCACCCCCCACTTGCGGTGCCCGACAAAGAGCGCAAGAGCCGCGCCGACCAAAGTGGTAGCGAGTGTCTGATAGATCGCAAGGAAGCGATATGCATTCTCATTTACCGCATGAATCTGCTGTAGAACGTACCGGTACCGTTCCAGTGCGAACTCGTGCTGCTCGGCCCGCGCCTCTGGCCTCGTCTCACCCGGCGCCGCCATCGCCCCACCCCCACGCGTCTGACCCGACATCAGCATAGGCCACTTAAGGTTGCTGAGTACCCTGGGTTGCCGAGACCCTTGCCGTGCTTATGCGCACCGCTCCCTCTGGTCGAGGTGGCGGGCGATTGCGAGCACGCGCTCCCCAAGTGACCCGCGGTAGCAAGTGAAACCTGCGCATTGAACCTGCGGGCCAAGCGTGTCAGGGCGTCTTGGCAACCCGTGCAACTTGGACAAGCTGTGGTTGCAGTTCTGGTTGTGTTCACCGGCAGGCAAGGCCGTCCGGAAGTCGCCCCCACAAGCCGCACTGCACGTGAGGACACCCTTGTACGGCCCCGCACCCCCCGAGTGAACATTTGGAATGCGTGTTGGCAGTGGAGCGATCACTTGCCCGGAGGTGCGTGAGCGCTGCGTGAGCGGACGGGGCGGCACCGGATGGATCGGGTGGTACGCGTAGCGAGCGGTTCAGGTCTCCTACCTGGGGAAACGGGATTCACGGGCACCGCCCAGCACCACTCGGGATGATCTTGCAGGCCCCTGTAATGCGTAGGTCGTCGGTTCGAATCCGACAGGAGGCTCAGCGGAAAGCCCAGCTCAGATGCACTCTGAGCTGGGCTTTTCTTCGTCTCGGCGGACGTCTCGGCGGCGTGGGCCGGTCCGTTGTCGCGTGGGTTGCCGGGAGCCTCAGGTGCCGGGAGGTTTGTCGCCCTCGCCGCGGAGGGCCCGTTCGAAGTCCTCCTCCGCCTGCCGCTGGATCGCGTCGGCGTCCGCCAGGAGCCGGTCGACCCGTTCCGCGCCGCCGGGTACGGGCGGGGGCACGTCGGTGAGCGTGTCGTACAGGTAGAGGCACGCCTCCGCCTCGGTGCCGAAGCGCGCGATGACGCTGTCCTGGCCCCGCTGGCGCAGAAGCACGGGCCACGCGTCCCCCTCCGGACGCAGGACGTAGTAGGCGTCCAGTTGCACGGGGACGCCGTGGACGCCGGGAATGTCGTACAGCGCGTCCGGGACTCCCTCGCGGCGGAGGCGTTCGGTGAGTGCTGTCCTGTCCATCGCGCTGTTTCCCTTCTCCGGCACGACCGGGCGGGCCCCGGTCGTGCCGGAACCCGCCCGGGAGAGTGCTGCCGCGATCAGTTCAGTGCTTCGAGCTTCTGGGCGGTGACCAGTTCCGAGACCCGCTTGTCCGTCATGTACTGGATCCCCAGACCGGGCTGACCGAACCACGGCCGGATGCGGCCGGCCTGCACGGTGAACGCTTCCTTGACCTTGTACAGGTGGTAGCTGTAGGGGTAGTCGTCGGTGTACCTGACGAGGTTGCTCGGCGGGATGGCGCGCTTGGCGTACGGGGTTCCGGCGGGGGCGAGGAAGTTGCCGCGCCCGCTGCCGAAGAGGTCGACCAGCTGCCCCGCGCGGAGGGTCAGGGCCTTCTGCACCGGGTTGCCCGCGCGGTCGAGGACGAAGCCGTTGTGGTCCGGGTACCACCAACCGGACTCGCCCGTCGTCGGGTTGGTCTGCCAGTAGCAGCCGAGGAACCAGTACGCCGACGTCGGGCCCGTGCGGTGGTAGCCCCGCAGCATCGTGCCGATCGCGCCGGTCCTCGGGAGCACCTGGGGGCCGAGGCGCCAGTCGTCGAGGTAGTACTGCTCCAGCGCCGGGGCGGGCGCTCCGTTCGTACCCCGGGTTCTGCCGTCGGTCGGGCAGTGGGCTACCGGGCGGCCGTTGTCGGCGTGGGCGGCCGTCGGTGACAGCCCGACGAGGAGGAGCAGCGAGGCGATCGCGCTCCAGACGATGTTCCGCAGCACCCGCATACAGGTGGTCCCTTCTCAGTGCCCGCGTCGGCCGGAGGGCGCGGGTGTCGAGGTCGCGCGAGGGCGCTCCCGTGCGGAGCGCCGTCATGTGGTGACGCCCAGTCAAATATGCTGCCGGGCGCGAGCGGGGACCGTGATCCGCGATGTCACTCGCACGGCGCCGCGGGTTCTCCTGATCGGCCTAGGTGTTCTGTCCGGCAGGTCATGCGTTCGGACCGAGAAGCTGCATGAGCTCTTGAAATTCGGTGGACCGTCCTGGGCGGACCGTGCGACGGTCCTGGAATGTCGAGCGTGATCGATCTGTCAGAGTCCTTCGAGTCGTTCGAGTCCTTCGACGGGACCGCCATTAGCTGGCGACAGCTCGGCTCTGGGCCGCCGGTCGTCCTGGTCCATGGCTCCGGTGGCGGCCTGCACTCGTGGCAGCCGGTGGCCGAACGACTCGCCGACCGGTTCGAGCTGTGGACGCCCGCCCGGCGCGGGTACGCGCCGAGCGGAGCAGGCCGGTCGCCGAAGCGCTTCACCGACGAGGTGGGTGACCTGAGGACACTGATCGACAAGATCGGGTGTCCCGTGCACCTGGTCGGCATGTCCTACGGCGCCACGGTCGCCCTGCACGCCGCGGCAGCTGGACTGCCGGTTCGCTCCCTGGTGCTGTGGGAGCCGCCGCTGTATGCAGCCGGCGAGGAACTGATTTCCGTACTGGCTGAGTTCGAGAACCTGATCGCACAAGGTGACCGACGGCGGGCGGATCGGCTGCTGGCGGAGAAAGTGGCGCGCGTCCCGGCCAAGCTGCTGGATCTCGTGGATGCGGGCGAGCCGGACGGAAATGACCCCGGCGACGCGCCTGGCTGGTGCCGTGACCTCGAATCGATGGCCGCCGACTCTGTGGGAGTGGAACGCTGGTCCGGGGTCACCGTCCCAACGCTGTTGATGCGGGGCGCCGACACCTGGCAGCCGATGCCGACGACGCTCGACCGACTCGCGACGGCACTGCCCCACGTCACCTACGTGACCTTTCCCGGCCAGATGCACTTCGCGCCGTCGGTTGTCCCCGAAGACGTGGCGGCGGAGATCACTCGCTTCTTGCCGCGTTACTGAATTCAACCAGGATCCGATCCCCGATCCCATGCCTTGCGGACCGGCGCTGGTCGCGTCATGGCCTGAGCCACGCGCGTAGCGAGGCGACGGTGAGGGTGCCGTGGAAGTTGCAGGCGCGCTTGTCGAAGCTCACGGCCCGACCGCCCTTGTTGCCTCTGCGCGCGTCACCAGCGATACGGATTTTGCCGGTCAGGCCGCCCCGGGAGCGTCCGAGTCGCTCGTCGGGGCGGTGCTGCCGGGACGTGCGTCTCTTCCCGGGGCCTCGGGGGCCTCTTGCGTGCTTCGGCGGCGGGCTGGGAGGCCCGCGGGGCTTGTGACCGGCCGGGCGCGGGAGGAGCCGTCCGGGTCAGTGGCGTCCGGGTCAGTGGCGACCGGAGACGCGGTCCGCCAGTTTCGCGAGGCGGTCGGTGCCGAGGTGCGGTGACGCCGCCTCCCGGCGGTCCGCCGTGCGGTAGGCGGCGTAGAGGGCGTGGACGCCGAGCCAGCGGAGGGGTTCGGGTTCCCAGCGGCGGACCTTGTGGTTGACCCAGGGCAGGGTGGTCAGGTCGGTGGGGCCCGCCTGGCCGGAGTCCTGCTGGATCAGGTCGCGCAGGGTACGGGCCGCCAGGTTGGCGGTGGCGACGCCGGAGCCGACGTAGCCACCGGCCCAGCCGAGGCCGGTGCTGCGGTCCAGAGCGACGGTGGCGCACCAGTCGCGGGGGACGCCGAGCACGCCGGACCAGGCGTGGTCGATGCGGGCGCCCGCGGTACCGGGGAAGAAGCGGACGAGCAGGTCGCGCAGGGCCTCGATCGTGGCGGGCTGCGTGCGGGCTGTTCCGTTGACGTGGGCGGCGGCCGAGCCGTAGCGGTAGGGGACGCCGCGGCCGCCGAGGGCGATGCGGTCGTCGGCGGTGCGCTGGGCGTACATGTAGGCGTGGGCCATGTTGCCGAGGGTTTCGCGGCCGGCCCAGCCGATGCTCTCCCAGAGGGACTTGGGCAGGGGCTCGGTGACGATCATGGAGGAGTTCATAGGGAGCCAGGTGCGGCGGTGGCTCTTGAGGCTCGCGGTGTATCCCTCGGTGCAGCGCAGTACGTAGGGGGCGCGGACCGTGCCGTACGGGGTGACGGCGTGCTTGGGCCGGATCTCGGTGACGGGCGTCGACTCGTGGATCGTGACGCCGAGGGCCTCCACGGCGTCGGCGAGGCCCTTGACCAGCTTGGCGGGGTGCAGGCGCGCGCCGTGCGGGGTCCAGCTGGAGCCGACGGCTCCGGAGACGCGGATGCGTTCGGCGGTCTCGCGGGCGCCGCGCAGGACGCGGTCGGTCTCGCCGAAGGCGATCTCGACGGAGTGGAAGTCCTTGAGGCGGGCGAGCTGGGAGGGGGTGTGGGCGACCTCCAGGACGCCTCCGTGGTGGATGTCGGCGTCGATGTTCTCCTCACCGGCGACGCGGATCACCTCGCCGACGGTGTCGTTCATGGCGCGCTGGAGGCGGACCGCCGCGTCGTGGCCGTGCAGTTCGGCGTAGCGGTCGCGGCCGGCGACGCCGTTGTAGAGCCAGCCGCCGTTGCGTCCGGAGGCGCCGTACCCGCAGAACTTGGCTTCCAGGACGGTGATGTTGAGGAAGGGGACGGCCTTCTTGAGGTAGTACGCCGTCCAGAGGCCGGTGTAGCCGCCGCCGACGATGCAGACGTCTGCGCCCGTGTCGCCGGGCAGGGGTTCGCGCGGGGCGGGAGTGCCTTCCTTGGCGTACCAGAAGGAGATGCCGCCGTTGACGGTACTGACGGTGTTCATGTGTCCCCTGCTTGTCCGTGTGCAGCCCAGTCGCTGGAGGGACGTTACCCCTAGGCTCGCGGTGTGATTGACGTTCCGGATGAGCTGGTTGTGAATCTGAGTGCCCACAGCGGCGCGGCGGGGAGGGCGTTCGCCGACTCGTTGCCCGGGCTGGCCGCGAGATACCTGGACGAGTGGGGGCTGCGGCTCGACGGTGGCGCCATGAGCGGGATGTGTGCGCTGGTGCTCCCGGTGGTGCGGGAGGCGGACGGCCGCCGTGCGGCGCTGAAGCTCCAGTCGGTGGACGAGGAGACGGTGGGTGAGCCCGTCGCGCTACGGGTCTGGGGTATGGCGGGCGCGGGGGCCGTGGGGCTTCTCGAGCACGATGCGGCGACCGGGTCGATGCTGCTGGAACGGCTCGACGGGCAGCGCCCTTTGACCGGGGTGGGGGATGCGCGGTCGGCGGTGCGGGTGCTCGCGGGCTCGTTGGCACGGCTGGTCCGGGTGCCGGCTCCGCCGGGGATGCGGCGGCTGGAGGACGTGGCCGCCCGGATGCTGGAGGTCGCGCCGGGGGCGGCTTCGGGGCTGGTGGACGAGGGCGAGCGCCGGTTGCTGCTGGACTGTGCGGCCGCCGTGTGTGAGGTGGCCGGGGAGCCGGGGGACCGCCTGCTGCACTGGGACCTGCACTACGACAACATTCTGGCCGGGTGCGCGGAGGAGGGCCGGGCGGGGGAGTGGGTCGCGCTGGATCCGAAGCCGCTCGCCGGCGATCCGGGGTTCGAGCTGTTCCCGGCGCTGCACAACAGGTTCGACGCGTCCGAGGTGCTGTGGAGGTTCGATCTGCTGGCCGGGGTGCTGGAACTGGACCGGGAGAGCGCACGGGCGTGGACGCTGGGGCGGGTGCTGCAGACCGGTCTGTGGGCGACCGGGGACGGTGAGCGGCGGCTGCCGCCTGAGCATGCGGAGATCGCCCGGCAGCTGCTGGGACGGGACTGAACGGCAGGGGCCCGCCTCGCCTGTCTAGGCTGCGTCCATGATTCGCCTAGCCACTCCCGAAGACGTCCCTGCCGTCCACGCCATGGTCCGTGAGCTCGCCGAGTACGAGAAGGCGCTCGACGAGGCGAACGCCACCGTGGAGCAGCTGCGTGAGGCCCTGTTCGGCGAGCGGCCCGCCGCGTACGCGCACGTCGCGGTGTCGGACGACGACGGCGAAGTGGTCGGGTTTGCGCTGTGGTTCCTCAACTTCTCGACGTGGCGCGGGGTGCACGGCGTGTACCTGGAGGACCTGTACGTGCGTCCCGAGCGGCGCGGCGGTGGCTACGGCAAGGCGCTGCTGAGGGAGCTGGCGCGGATCTGCGTGGAGCGCGGGTACGGGCGCCTGGAGTGGTCGGTGCTGGACTGGAACGCCCCGTCCATCGCGTTCTACGAGTCGCTGAGTGCGCGTCCCCAGAGCGGGTGGACGGTGTACCGGCTCCACGGCGGGGCGCTGGCGGAGCTCGGAGCGGTCTGAGGGGACGGTAAAGCCGGCCCCTGGTCAGGGTGTTCCCGCCGGGCGGGGGACGTCCGGTGCCGTGCCGCCGAGGAGCCGGATCGCGAGGACCGCGGCTTCGATGCCGCTGTTGAACGCGACCTCGCTGAGGAGTCCCGGGGCGGCTACCTGGTCGCCGGCGAGCAGGATCCCGTCGCCGCGGTCGACGGCGGGGCGGTCGCGCCAGGTCGTGCCGGGCCTGTCGACGGCTCCGGTGCGGCCGGACGCGAGTGCTTCGCGGCGCCAGGTGGTGCGGTCGCGCCAGCCGGGGAAGCCGAGGTCGAGCAGGTCCTCGGCGCGGCCGAGGGCGTCGGCGCGCGGGGTGCCGGGGGCGAGGGGGATCTGGGCCTGGATGAGCTGTTCGCCCGATGGGGTGAGGGTCGGGTCCTGGGCGGTGAACCGTTCGACCCAGCCGGGGGCGTCGAGGTCGGAGACGACGAAGGGGTCGCCCCGCCGGGTCCGCAGGGCCAGGTCGAGCAGGGCGGTCCGGCCGCTGTCCCAGGCCAGGGTGGGGTCCTCCAGCAGAGCGCGGGCGGAGTCCAGATGGGTGGCGACGATCACCGGCCCGCTGCGCCGGAGGCCGTCCAGGTCGTGCGGGCCGACACGTTCCGCGGTCTCGATGCGCACGCCGAGGTTCCAGGCCCGGGTGGCCATCCGGTCGACGAGGTGGGCCCAGCCGCCGACGGGGTACCGGGCCTCGGGCGGCAGTGCGGCCGCGCGGCGCAGCCGTTCCTGGACGAAGGCTGCGGAGAGCGAACCGGGATCGTGGTGGAAGAGGGCCACGCCCATGTAGTGGGCCGCCGCGCGGGCGCCCTCCTCGCCGACCTGTCCGGTGGCCCAGCTGAGGAAGTCGGTCTCGACGGAGGCCCGGCGGTGGCTGCGGCGGGTGAGGCGGAGCAGGGCGAGCGGAGGGGTCCTGCGCAGGGCGCCGTCCCGCCGGAAGAGGAAGCGGGTGCCTTCGAGGGGCGGGACGGAGGCGATCGGGCCGAGGAGCCCCCGCTGTGCGAGCCAGGTCCAGTGCGGTCCGCGGCGGTAGAGGGCGTGTGGTCCCTCGTTGGTGAGGTAGGGGCCTTCAGCGGTCCTGGCCCGCCCCCCGAGGGTGTGGTGGGCCTCGTGGAGGGTCACCGGAATCCGCGATTCGGCGGCGGTGACGGCGGCGGTCAGTCCGGCGAGTCCGCCGCCGATGATGTGGATGCGCTGCATGGCTGGGTCTCCTCGCGGTGGGCGCTTCTGTACGGAGGACGGTTCGGCCGGCCGGTTCTGTGACATCGGGGCACCGGGCCGCATCGGGATGGCTGTCAGTGGTGTGCGTCACGATGGGGGGCATGGCACGTACAGGCAACAGGAGCAGCAGGAGCGCGGGCGCGCAGGGCGGGGTGGTCCGGGCGCGGCTGCCGGAGGTCCGGCTGCCGTCACTCGTGGCGTACGGAGCGGAGGGGCTGGAGCCCGACGGGGACTACGACGGGGTGCTGTTCGAGGAGACGGATCTGGCGGACGCGTCGGGTCCCGGAGCGCGGTTCCTGGACTGCGAGCTGCGCGGTTGTGCCCTGGACCGCGCGGAGCTGACGCGGTCCAGGTTCATCGACTCGGTGCTGAAGGGCGTCCGGGGCGTGGGCACCGATCTCTCGGGGGCGTCGTTGCGGGACGTGGAGGTCCTGGACGCACGGCTGGGCGGGGTGCAGCTGCACGGTGCGGTGCTGGAGCGGGTGCTCGTGCGGGGCGGGAAGATCGACTATCTGAATCTGCGCAAGGCACGGCTGAAGGACGTCGTGTTCGAGGGGTGTGTGCTCTCGGTGGGCTTGATCCGCTTTGACGGACATTCGAGATCTGGGGTTCAGCCCCGGGAGGATGTCCATCATGGAGAGTATGGGGAAGAAGAAGCCTCGCCGCCCTCGTCGTTCGTTCACGCCGGAGTTCAAGGCCGAGATCGTCGGGCTGTGCCGACGAGGTGACCGCTCGGT
>NZ_JBEXYB010000025.1:0-129481 GCF_040630715.1 Streptomyces sp. NPDC005752
CATGACTGGGCCGACGCGAAATCCGACATGGGCGGGGTCCGCGAGGCGGGTAAGAACTACCTCGACTCCCTGCCGGAACCGCCGAAGGACGGCAGCCCGAAGGACAACGCGGCCTGGTGGAACGGGCTCAGCCCCGAGGAGCAGTCCGCCTACCTCTCCACGAAGCCCGCGTCGGTCGGGGCGCTGGACGGGCTGCCGGCTGAGGACCGGGACGAGGCCAACCGCACGGTGCTGGCAGCGGCCAAGGCCCAGGTGCAGCTTGAGCTCGACAGGATTCCTCCCGAGCCCACGAAGTACTCCCCCAATCCCAACGGCTCCTATCCGGCCGTCATCCAGAACGACAGCTGGAGCAAGTGGAACGAGAAGTACGGCGCCCAGAAGGAACGCGCCGACAGTTCCCTGAAGGGGATGCAGGCGATCGAGGACCGGTTCGACTCCACCGGTGAGAACGGGTTGCCGCCCGCCTACCTCCTGGGTTTCGACACCGAGAAGAACGGCCGGGCGATCGTTGCCAACGGAAACCCCGATACCGCCGATCACACCGCCGTGTACGTCCCCGGCACCACGTCGAACCTCGGTGGCATAGGCGGAGATGTGGAACGAATGACCAACCTCTGGCGGGAATCCGACGCGATGGCCGGAGGGAAAGAGGTGTCCACCGTCACCTGGCTCGGATACGACGCTCCGCAGAGCGTTGTCAAGGATGCACCCTTCCGGCACTACGCCGACGACGGGGCTCCTGCGTTCAACCAGTTCATGGAAGGCCTCAACACGGCCAACACCACGGAGTCGGGCGGCCACCACACGGCAGTCGGCCACTCCTACGGGACGACGCTCATCGGCTCCGCGGCCCGCCAGGGCGACCTGAACGCGGATGACGTGGTGTTCGCGGGGAGCCCCGGTGTGCAGGTGGGCGAGGCGTCGCAGATGGACGTACCCGAGGGGCATGTCTGGAACGAGGAGGCCGAGGACGACCCGGTTCCCGACCTCGGCCGTTTCGGCCACGGCGGCAACCAGTGGCGACTGGGCGGCGGTGTGGCCATCATCCCCAGCGACGAGCTGTTCGGAGCGAACCAGATGGCCACAGGCACCTCGGAGGGACACAGCGAATACTGGGACCCGGGCACGGACAGCCTGAAGAACCAGGCGGCGGTCGTGACGGGCCAGTACGGAAAGGTAACCCTTGAAGAATAAAATCAATGCCGGCGCACTTCTGACCGCCGTCACACTTACCGCACTCACAGGATGCGCCATGACTGACCAGACGGAATCCGGTACGCCGAAGCCGGTCGGAACACGCAGCATCGACGACGTCGATGCCGAAACGAAGGCGATCTCCAGCCAGATCCTCGACGTCATCGCGCTGAAGGGAAAAACGTCCAAGTCAGGCCCGGGCGTGAGCACCTGCGAGGGCGCGGAGCGCGGGAAGCTGTTCCTCATGCGTCACCCGTGGAGCCTCACCGGACCCTCCGACGCTGAACTCATGAAGGCCATGACGCGCCTCAAGGAGGATCTCCCGAAGCACGGCTGGAAGATCACCAACTTCGGCCGGAACAGCAGCAAGGCCAAAAGCCTGGAGTTGACGGCAGATCAAACGGAGAAGAAATTCGCCGTCAATGTCGAATTCTGGGAGAAGGACAGCGGCGGTGACACCAACGAGCCCACCCTGGTCGTCAACGTGGTATCCGCCTGCTACCAGGTACCGGAGGGCGAAGAAGTCGACCGCTACTGACAACACCGCCGGGTAGTGGTTGCTGCCGCTTTCGTCGGGGTCGGCACACCGAACGGGCCGGCACACCGAACGGGTCGCCCCGCCGGGAACAGGGCGGGGCGACCAGGGGCCTGAGAAGGGCGACCGCCACCGGGACGCCGGTCACAGCCGTCGTATGGGCACGGTGTGCCGCACTCGTGGCCCGGCGGTGTGTGCCCCCGCCCCGCTGCGGCCCACGGGACAGCAGACGGCGGCGGACGGTCTACGCGTCGCCGCCGTGCTCGGCGCCGGCCGGCTCGGGCGCCCGTGCGTCCGCTGCCTCCATCAGCCGCAACGCCGGCGGGTTGACGGCTTCGGGCGTCCCCTGGTGGTCGTACCGGAAGAGGGCGATCCCGTGCTGCGAGGCCCAGGCAGAGGCCGGCACGGTGTAGCCGCCCAGTGAGAAGAACAGGGCCTCCCGCTCCTTGGCGGTGGCGACACCGTGGAGTTGCTGGACGGTCGGGCGGCTCGTGGGCCTGCCCTCCATCTTCACCTGGGCCAAGCCCCGTTCGGAGATGACGTCGATCCCCTCGTCGGCGCCGACGGGCGTGGCCACCGCGTCGGCGAAGCCCAGGTAACGCATCCAGTCGACGGCGACGAGTTCGGCATCCCGCGGCGTGCGGATCAGCCGTGGCTCAGGGCGGCCCGTCAGGGGTGCGGCTGGTGCGGACAGGGCCGCCGCCTCCGCTCGGGCGGCGAGGGCGGTCCACAGCTGAGGATTGCCGGGGAAGGAGAAGAGCAGCTCTCCGACCTGGACTCCCCAGCCCTCGGTCACATCACCGGGATCGGGGTCGCACCGGTAGGACGTGCCTCGGTCCGACACGGCCGCCCCGCGGTCGGTGAGGATCAACAGCGCCGGGCGCCTCCTGGGCTCGCCCACCACCGACAGGGCGACGCAGAGGATGCGTTCGTCGACCGCGACATGTCGTCGAGCGAGCCGCTCCGCCTCAGCCTGGACGCGTGGGTCGCGTGCCGCGCCGGTT
Organism: Streptomyces sp. NPDC005752; assembly: GCF_040630715.1. NCBI lineage: Bacteria > Bacillati > Actinomycetota > Actinomycetes > Kitasatosporales > Streptomycetaceae > Streptomyces > Streptomyces sp. NPDC005752. The sequence goes on from NZ_JBEXYB010000025.1 coordinate 2,734, forward strand.
CGGGAGAGGCAGTAGGTGATCGCCTCCACCTGTGGCGCTCCGCGCTCGGGCAGGCCGTCAAGCAACTCACGTACCGCGCGCCGCTGCGCCTGGGCCGCTTCGGCCGCCTCACGGGCACGGGTCTTCTGCCGCTCCCCCTCGGCGCGCGCGGCCTTCCTCTCGCGGATTCCGGCCTGCCGGGTTGCTTCGGCCTGGTTCCGGGAGGTGTTACGCCGGCCCGCCGGGGTGACGTTGAGTGTCCAGGCGATGATTCCCGCGACAGCGGTAACGGGTAGCGCGAGCAGCGGAACCGTCTCGGAGAACAGCGCACCGATGAACCCGACGAGGAAGGCGACGCCGCCAAGGACCACGAGCAGCAGCTGGATCGTCTCCACCCAGGCATCCACCGGCGGGCGCCGCGTCGCCTTCGCGTCGCCGCCGGCGGCTCGGGCCTCGTCCGGGGTCCGCAGACCCCCGGCCGCCCGGCCGCTTCCCGGGCAGCGCTCGCCTCCCACCTTGTGGGAGGCGATGAGCCCTTTACTCACAGGCAACTGCAGCCTGCAGACCGCGCATGTACCGAGTTGCACTGTTTTCCCCCGTACCCCTTGTTCCGAAGTGAGCAGACTGTAGCGCTCCGGACAGTTGCTGCCGGCGTCTGGCATCACCGGACGGACACCGGCCGTACCGCGGCGACCGGGGCCCCTTGCCGCACGAGTGCGTCACCCCGCGTACGGGGCCACGATCGTGAGCGTTTCGGCGATGGAGTCGAGGACTCCGGCTCGATGGGTGAGCACCCGAGGTGTTCCCGCGGCGGGAGCGCGGAAGCCGCGGTCCGCCAGGACGTAGAGCATGCGCAGGGTGCGCATGGTGTTGGATGCCCAAGCGGGTACCGGCCCTGGCTCACCTGTGCGGAAGGCCTCGGCAATGGGTTCCAGCCACTGCACCGACTGGGCGGTGGTGAGGTCGGGGTGGCTGAGGATCTGAGCGAGGGCGAAGGCCAGGCGGTCGTCTTCCTGCGCATCGAAGACGTGGTCGGTGTCGGCCAGTAGCCGGGAGACCGCCAGTTCTGCCAGCGGGTACGGGTCCAGCCGAGGGTGGCGGGAGAGGGCGGCCAGCAAGTGGGGACCTGCGGGAAGGCCTGGCGGCAGTGCCGGCCGCCGGTCGGTGACGCGGCTCGGCGGACCGGTGGATCAGCCGGCCCGGTAGCCCGGGACGGAGGGCCAGCGCACGGTCAGGACCACGGACTCCTCCTCCGCGTACCAGGAGTGGTCGACGCCCCGGCCCCATACGACGTAGTCGCCCCGGCGTTCCAGAAGGACGTCCCGCCTGGGGAACCGCATCCGGAAGCGACCGCTGATGAGGACGAGCAGCGCCGTACGCTTCTCGCCCCTCACCCACTGCGCGCGTTCGTCACCCCGGGGGTGGACGCCCCACTTGATCTCCAAGGCCTCGCTGTGGCGCGGGTCGGACGGCTCCTTGAAGTGGCCCAGCAGCCATCCGTGATCGAGTGCCGCGTCCTTCTCCGCATGCCCCACGTACACGCCGTCGTCGCTCATGGCCGGGAACGTAACAGGCGGGTCCGGCTGTTACGGCCCGGGACCGACCGCATCTTCACCCTCGACCAGCGGGATTTCAGGGCCGTCACGCCCCTGACGCCCGGCCTCACCGCGTTCCGCATCCTGCCCGTCGACGGCTGAGCCACAGCCCAGGTCACTCCGTGCGGTCGCCCTCGGCCTGCGAGGGTTCGGTCCGGGGGACGTCGGGGTGCGTCTCGGCGGCCTGGCCACGCACGGCCGGCTCGTCGTCGCGTTCGCCCTCGGCCTGCGAGGGGGTGTGCGAGTACAGCCCGTCGTACTCGTCGGTTCCCTTTGCTGATCCCATGCGCGCGCCTTCTTCCTCCGCTCCCTTCCATCGTGCCTCCCGCGCCCGCTCCCGGCACGGTGACGTGGGGAGGGCCGGCACGGCCGCGCCACGGCGTCCGCGCCGGCCCCCGCAATGCGCCGCTACTGCCCCTCCGACGCCGCCTCGGCCATCTTCGCCGTGGTGCTGGCGCCGTCCAGCGCCTCGCGGATGATGTCGGCGTGGCCGCTGTGGTGGGCGATCTCCCGGAAGATGTGCCACAGGACGCGACGGACGGTCCAGACGACCGGCTCCGGGGGCGACCAGGGGTACGCGGGCAGCGTGACCTCGCGGTCGAGGTCGGCCTCCTCGCGCACCGTACGGTCGAACGCGGCCGCCGCCGTGTGGAAGGCATCCAGCAGCCCGGGCACCGTCTCGGCGTCGGTCATCCGGTTGCCGTCGGGGTCGAGGTCAGCCCAGTCGACCTTGGCGGGAGCGGTGCCCTCGACGATGTCGAGCCAGCTGCGCTGCACGAGTCCGAGGTGCTTCAGGAGTCCGCCGAGGGTCAGCTCGCTGACCGTCGTCCGGGCCCGGGCCCCCGCGTCGTCGAGTTCCGCGACGGTGTAGAGAAAGTTGGTGCGCTGATCGGTCACGAGGGCGAGCAGATCGTCGCGTTCGGGCATGTGTTCCTCCAGGTCGGCCATCGCGACCACCCTAGGATCGGACGCCCGGCGCCGCAGCGGAACGGAATGAGTGAGTCACCCGGAGCGACCGGCTCACCGCTTCCCGGGACCCCGCGACTGGCTGCGCACCGCGCCCATGCTCGCCCCGATGACCAAGGCGATGGCCAGGGCGTCCGTCGAGGAGAGAGCCTGGTCGAGTATGAGGAAGCCCGCCGTGGCCGCGATGGCCGGTTCGAGGCTCATCAGGATCGCGAAGGTCGGCGCGGGCAGCCGGCGCAGGGCCATGAGTTCGAGGGTGTACGGGAGGACCGAGCTCAGCAGGGCCACGGCGATGCCCAGGCCCAGCGTGGAGGGGACGACGAGCTTCGAGCCGGCCTCCATGATGCCGAGGGGCAGGGAGAGCACCGCCGCCACCACCATGGCCAGGGCCAGCCCGTCCGCCTGCGGGAAGCGGCGGCCGGTGCGGGCGCTGAAGACGATGTACGTCGCCCACATGACGCCCGCGCCCAGGGCGTACGCCGCCCCGACCGGGTCCAGGCGGTCGAAACCACCGCCGCTGAGCAGGACGACACCGCCCAGCGCCAGCGCCGCCCATACGAGGTTGGCCAGCCTGCGGGAGGCGACGACGGACAGCACCAGCGGGCCGAGGACCTCCAGGGTGACGGCCGCGCCCAGCGGGATGCGGTCGACGGCCTGGTAGAAGAGCGTGTTCATGCCGCCCATCGCGACACCGAAGGCGAGCACGGTGCCCCAGTCGGCACGCGAGTGCCCCCGCAGCTTCGGCCGGCACACGACGAGCAGGACGAGCGCGGCGGCGGCGAGGCGCAGGGTGACGACGCCGAGCGCACCGGCCTTCGGCATCAGCAGGACGGCGACGGCCGCGCCGAACTGGACGGAGAGCCCACCCGCGACGACCAGCGCGACCGGCCCGAGCGCCGCCCCGCGCCCGCCGGGGCGACCCTGCCTGCCGCGCCCCGGCTCGTCGAGCGCGGACACCGCCTCGGGTACGGATACGGCAGCGGCCGGCTCTGCGGCTGCGTGCGGGTCGTTCACCGGAAGCCTTTCATCAAGTCCAATGGAGTGCACCAGGCAGTCTACGATACGACACTGGGATCACGTCGCTCACGCTCTCACCGTAGAGACCGGCGCGCCTCCAGTGAAATGCCGATTGCGCTCCCGTTATGCTCCGGACGCATGAGCACAGGGCAGGCCACCGGGAGCGGCGGTCGCGGCATCGAGGTCCGGCACCTGCGGGCCTTCCTCGCCATCGCCGACGAGGGCAGCGTCACCCGTGCCGCCGCGCGGCTGCGGGTCACGCAGCCCGTCGTATCCCGGACGCTCGCGGCCCTGGAGAGGCACCTGGGCGTCCGGCTCGTCGACCGGTCCACCCACCACCTCGCCCTCACCTCCGAGGGCGTCGCCTTCCGCGACAAGGCCGCCGCCGCGGTCGGCGCCTTCGACGAGGCACTCGACCCCGGCCGGCTGCGCCACTGGCCGCTGCGGCTCGGGCACGCCTGGTCCGCGTTCGGCCCGTACACCACACCGCTCCTGCGGACCTGGCAGCAGCGCCACCCGGAGACCCCGCTCGAGCTGCTGCGCATCGACGACCGGACGGCGGGCCTCACGCGCGGCGAGGTGGACGCGGCGCTGCTCCGGGGGCCGGTGGCCGCCCCGGGGCTCGTCACCGAGGTGCTGTTCAGCGAGGAGCGGGTGGCGGCCGTGGCGGCCGACGGCCCGCTGGCCGCCCGTGACTCGCTGTCCCTGGCCGATCTGACCGGCGACGCGGTCGTCCTGAACACCGTCTCGGGCGCCACCACGCTCGACCTGTGGCCCCCGCACGCACGTCCGGCCGCCACGCTCACCGTCGCCAACACCGACGACTGGCTCACCGCCATCGCGGCCGGACGGGGCAGCGGTGTATCGGGGGCGTCCACCGCCCAGATGCATCCGCACGCCGGGGTCACCTACGTACCGCTGGACGACGCTCCTCAGCTGCCCGTCCTGCTGGCCCGCCGCGACGGGCCCGGCCATCCCGCACTGCCCCGACTGGCGGAGCTGGCCCGGGAGATCGTGGCGCGCGAACGGCCGACGCCGCCCGGAAACGCCCCGTGGCGATGAACGAGCCCGTCGCGAAGATCTGACGCACGTTGCCCTCTACGCGTCCAGTCCCTCCGCCAGCACCTCGGCGAGGTGCCGGGCGCGGCGGCCCGTCAGCTGGTCGAGCTGGGTGCGGCAGGAGAAGCCGTCGGCCAGCAGTTCCGTGCCGTGTCCGGCCGCCCGCACGGAGGGGAGCAGCTGCTCCTCGGCGCAGGCCACCGAGACGTCCCAATGACCCTTCTCGAACCCGAAGTTGCCGGCCAGACCGCAGCAGCCGGCGCTCAGCTCACCGGTCAGGCCCGCCCTCTCGCGGAGCCTGCGCTCGGCCCCGTCGCCGAGCACCGCGTGCTGGTGGCAGTGGGTCTGGCCGGCGACGCGGCGGTCCAGCCGTGGTGGCGCCCAGTCGGGTGCGTACTCCTCCAGGTACTGGGCCAGGGTGCGCACGGAGGCGGCGAGTTCGGCGGCGCGCGGGTCGTCGGGCAGGAGCTCCGGCAGATCCGTGCGGAGGGTGGCGCCGCAGCTCGGTTCCAGGACGACGACCGGGGCGCCGAGGGCCGGGCCCAGCCGGTCCAGCGTGCGGCGCATGACCGCGCGGGCCGCGTCGAGCCGGCCCGTCGACACGTAGGTGAGGCCGCAGCACACACCCCGGCCGGGCAGCACCGGCGTCCGGCCGGCCGACTCCAGGACCCGGACCGCCGCGCGGCCCACCTCCGGCGAGAGGTGGTCGGTGAAGGTGTCCGGCCAGAGGACGACGGCCTCCCCTGCCCCCGGTGTCCGGCGGGCACGCACCCAGGCACGGAACGTCTGCCGGGCCAGGACCGGGAGCGCCCGGCGCGGATCGATGCCGCCGACGCGTCGCGCCAGGGCGGCGAGCGGCCCGCTCCGCGCCAGGGCGTTGAGCAGGCCCGCGAAGGGGGCCGCCATCCGCAGCCATCTGGGGAGGCCGCCCATCGCGTAGTGCGCGGCCGGGCGCGGCCGGCCCCTGTAGTGGTGGTGGAGGAACTCCGCCTTGTACGTGGCCATGTCGACGCCCGCCGGGCAGTCGGTCCGGCAGCCCTTGCAGGACAGGCACAGATCGAGTGCGTCCCGCACCTCGGTGGACCGCCACCCGTCCGTGATCACCTCGCCCGCGAGCATCTCGTGGAGCAGTCTGGCGCGGCCCCGGGTGGAGTGCGCCTCCTCGCCGGTCGCCCGGAAGGAGGGGCACATGACATCCGGACCCGCCTTCGCCGTACGGCACTTGGCGACACCGACGCAGCGCCGTACCGCCGCGGTGAAGTCGCCGCCGTCGTGCGGATAACCGAAGGCCACGTCCACGGGACGCCCGGGGAGCACCGCGAAGCGGAGGTTCTCGTCCAGGCGGGCGGGACGGGCGAGGATGCCCGGGTTCAGGCCGCCGTCGGGATCCCAGAGGTCCTTGAAGCGCGTGAACAGGCGCACCATGTCGTCCCCGTACATCCGGTGCAGGAGCTCGGCCCTCGCCTGCCCGTCGCCGTGTTCGCCGCTGAGTGATCCGCCGTGGGCGACGACGAGGTCGGCCTGTTCCTCGGAGTAGCGGCGGAAGCGGGCCACACCCTGTTCGGTCAGCAGGTCGAAGTCGATGCGTACGTGGATGCAGCCGTCGCCGAAGTGCCCGTACGGGGTGCCGTGCAGGCCGTGTTCGGCGAGCAGGGCCCGGAAGTCGCGGAGGTACGGGCCGAGGCGGGCGGGCGGTACGGCGCAGTCCTCCCAGCCGGGCCAGGCCTCCGTGCCGTCCGGCATCCGGGTCGCCGTGCCGGCGGCGTCCTCGCGGATGCGCCACAGGGTGCGCATGGCGGCGGGCTCGGTGACGACGGTGCCGTCCAGGGCGTCGGCCGCTCGCAGGATCCGGGTCGCGTGGGCGCGGGCCTCGGCGGGGGTCGCGCCGCCCGTCTCCACGAACAGCCAGGCCGTGCCGCGGGGCAGGCCGGCAGGTTCGCGTACGAGGTCGGCGGCCATGCCCTCGACGGTGAGCGGGCCGTACGGGAGCAGGCCGGGGGCGGCTTCGGCGGCGGCCTGCTCGTCGGCGTATCCGAGGACGGCGAGCGCACGGGTGGCGGGCGGCTCGACGAGGCGCAGGGTCGCCTCGGTGACCACGGCGAGGGTTCCCTCGCTGCCGCAGAGGGCGCGGGCGGGGTCCGGGCCGTGCTCGGGAAGCAGGGCGTCGAGGGCGTATCCGGAGATGCGACGCGGGAGTTCGGGGAAGCCGGTGCGCAGGGAGGCGAGGTGGGCGGCGGCGAACTCGTGGAGGCCGGGCGGCGCGTCGGGCAGGTCACGGCCGATGTGCAGGGCCTCGCCGCCGCCGTAGCGCACGACGCGCAGGCTGCGGAGGTTGTCGGCGGTGGTGCCCCAGGCGACGGAGTGGGAGCCGCAGGAGTTGTTGCCGATCATGCCGCCGAGGGTGCAGCGGTTGTGGGTGGAGGGATCGGGGCCGAACGTCAGCCCGTGCGGGGCGGCTGCGGCACGCAGGTCGTCCAGGACGACGCCGGGCTGGACGACGGCGGTGCGGGAGGCGGGGTCCAGCTCGGTGATGCGCCGCATGTGACGGGTGAAGTCCAGGACGACGCCGGTGCCGGTGGCCTGACCGGCGATGGAGGTGCCGGCACCCCGGGGCACGACGGGCGTGGCGTACTCCCGGCAGATGCGCAGGGTCTCGGCGACGTCCGCGGTGTCCCGGGGGGCCACGACCGCGTGCGGGACGCGGCGGTAGTTGGACGCGTCCATGGTCGTCAGGGCGCGGGCGGTCGCGTCGGACTCCACGTCGCCGCGGATCGCCTGGGCCAGGGCTCGGGTGAGGTCGGTGGCGGGCATGGGCCCAGCATGCCGGTCCCGGACGCGAAGGAGGGCCGTCCGGCGCCGGACGGGCTGGAGGCGGATGGCACAGCACCCTGCCGGAGGCGGGCGGTGCGCACGGAGGCGGGCGGTGCGCACGGAGGCGGGCGGTGCGCACGGAGGCGGGCGGTGCGCACGGAGGCGGGCGCCGGGGCGAAGTCGGGCGGCACCCGGCCTGAGGCGTGCTGCCGGCCCCTCCTCGAGGTGGGAGGGGCCGGCTTCGCGCTACTTCGCGCAGACCGCCTTGTCGGCCTCCACGCGCTGGATGTCGTCCGGAGCCTTCTGCGGGGCCGAGAGCGGGCTTCCCGCCTTCTTGAAGTCCGGTCCCAGCGTCAGCTTCATCGGGTCCATCTCGCCCGCGTCCGTCGTCGTCGGCTTGAGGGCCGAGGCCGACAGGCCCATCATGTCGGCCAGCCTGCGTGCCTGGTCAGCCTGGTTGGGGCCGTAGACGAGCTGGGTCTTCTTCACGTCCTCCGGCGCGTTCGCCTGGTTCGTGGACTTCAGCACGCTCTCTTCGTTCTGCAGCCAGTCGAGGGCGTTCTGTGCGGAGCCGGCGGGGGCACCGCCGTTGTAGACGTCGACCCGCACGTCCGCCGCGTCGGCCATCTCGCCCTTGAGCTTGGCGTCCGCCTTGGCCTTCGCCGCGGCCTTCTCCTGCTTCTCCACGGCGGTGAAGGAGACGTCCTCGCGCATCATCGAGAAGACCTGCGGCGCCTTGGACTCGTCGAGTATGACGGTGGCCTTGTCATTCGGGTTGTCCAGCACCGGGACCGTCGTGAACGTGATGTTCTTCGGGTCGACCGAAGCCAGCTCCATGCCCAGCTTGCGGAGCTTGTTGATGTCGTCGATCTGGTCGTCGACGGTGAGCGCCTTGGTGGCCGCCTCCGCGAGGGACCACATCTTCGTGGGGCTGGTCAGGGTGTCGCTGGACTTCAGCTTGCGCATCAGCGAGCCCAGGAACTGCTGCTGGATCTCGATGCGGCTCAGGTCGCTGCCGAAGCCGACCGAGTGCCGGGTGCGCAGGAAGGACAGGGCCTGCTCGCCCTGGAGGGTGTGCTCGCCCTTGGACAGCTTGAGGTGGGAGTCCTTGTCGTTGATGTCCTTGGCCAGGCAGACGTCCACGCCTCCGACGGCGGTCGTCAGGGACTTGACCGCGTTGAAGTCGGCCACCATGAAGTGGTCGGGTGTGATGCCGGTGAGCTCGGTGACGGTCCGCATGGTGCAGCTGGGGGTGCGGTCGGACTGCCCGAGGCTGGTGTTGAAGCGCCCGCCGGGCGTCCCCGGGATGTCCTTCTCCTCGCCGTTCTCCAGCTTCGTCGGACAGTTCGGGATATCGGCTATCAGGTCACGCGGGATGCTCAGCGCGGTCGCGTTCGTACGGTCCTTGGAGACGTGGAAGAGGATGTTGGTGTCGGCGTGGCCGACACTGCCCGCGTCCCCGTAGCCCTCGTTGCCCTCACCGGTCCGCTTGTCCGTACCGATCACCAGGACGTTGATCGCCCGGTCCTTGCTGAAGCCACCGGTTCCGGCACCGTCGGTCGAGATGGCGGTGATGTTGCCGTTGAAGTGCTCGTACACGAAGTAGCCCGTGGTGCCGACGCCCACCAGCAGGAAGGCGAGCACGCCGCCCGTCCACACCAGGGCCTTCTTCTTGCCGGACTTCCTGGGCTTGGCCTTGCGGCGCCCGGTGGCCGGTGCCGCCGCCCTGCCACCCTGCTTGCGCGGCTCGTCCCGGTCCCCGCGTCCGCCGCCGGCACCCCGGCGCCCGCCACGCTGACCGGGCACGGATGCCTTGTCGGCGGGCGGCGTCGTCCGCCCCGGCCTGCGGCGTGTCCCGGGAGTTCTGGCATCGGTCGTACCGGCCGCCGCGGCTGATCGCCCAGAGGAGGGGGTCAGTCGCAGTTCGTAATCACCGGTGTCCGGGTTGAGTACCCACTGGTCTGCGGGGTCGATGCCCTCGTCCCGCCCACGGCCTTGCGCGTCCACGGTTGCCTGCGTCCTCCGTCGGGGCCACGCGGCGCCTCCCCCTTCAAGGCGCGCGGTGTGTCTTACGGCGGTGCCGACCTGGGAGGGCCGACTGCACCGGAGCGCTCACACTAGCTGGCCACCGGCCCACGAGCGACGATCGTGACAAATCAAGCCTCACACAGGGGACATAACGCCGCAATCATCACTACTCACCCGCCCAACCCGTCGATTGACAAGGAAAACACCGATCACAGGGCGCGACAGGAATCGATTCAAGCCAGATTTCAAACAAAAGTGGCCACAAGGAATCCCCAAACAAGTCGCCAATTCTCCTATAGTTGCCGTGACTTGATCAGGAACAATCAGCTCCAGTTGTGACTGTTTCACCGTCACGCACCGAAATACCCCGATTGTCCCTCCACCACTCCCGTCCGTCACTTCGTACCGTCCGCCCCGAGGACTCCGATTGCGCCCTTCACTCCGGCCGACCGCACTCGCCCTGCTGATCTCGGCAGCCGTTACCGGTGCTCTGTGCCTGTGGGCGGTCGCCGCCGCTCCCGCCTCGGTACGGACACCGCTCGCGTGGGGGGCGGGCGCCGCGGCCGTGCTCCTGTGCGTCGCGGTGACCGTCACGGTCCACACACTCGCCACCTCCCGCGGCCTGCGGGCCATGCGGGCCGCCGACTCCGCACGCTTCACCGCCGAGACCTCCCGCCTCGTCTCGAGCTCCGCCGCCGAAGCACAGCGCTTCACCGCCGAGACCGCCCGGATCAGAGCGGCAGCCTCCTCGGAGACGGCCCGGGTCACCATCGAGGCGGAGGACCGGGTCGCACAGGTCACCGCCGAGGCAGCCGAGCAGCACGAGCGGCTCACCACCGAGACCGCGCGGCTCACCGCCCGCGCCCGGCGCAGCGAGACCGAGCGTGCCGCCGCGATCGCCGCCTGCGCCAACGCCGCGGGCCGGATGCAGGCCCTCTCCACGAGCATGCTGGCCGACCTGCGGGAGATGGAGCACCGGCACACCGGCGAGGACGTGCTCCATGACCTGCTGCACCTGGACCACCGCACCGCCCAGGCGGGACGGCTCGCCGACTCCATCGCCGTACTGACCGGCGCGCGCTCCGGGCGCCGTTGGGCCAAGCCGATCGTGATGGAGTCCATCCTGCGCGGCGCGATGGGCCGCATCGGCGGCTACCAGCGCATCCGCCTCCACTCCACCAGCGATGTGGCGATCGCGGGCCACGCCGCCGAGGGTGTCATGCACGCCCTGGCGGAACTCCTTGACAACGCTGCCAACTTCTCCCCGCCCACCGCCGAGGTGCACGTCTACGTCGAGGAGGTCCCGGCGGGCATCGTCGTCACCGTCGAGGACAGCGGTCTGGTGATGAGCGACGTGCAGCTGCGCCGTGCCGAGCGGGCGGTGTCGGCGGACAACCAGGACCTCACCGGCATCTCCGGCACCCGGCTCGGCCTCGCCGTCGTCGGCCGGCTGGCCAGGAAGCACGGTCTCACCGTCTCCTTCCGCCCCTCGGCACGCGGCGGCACGGGCGCGCTGATGATGCTTCCGCAGGAGCTCATCTCCCGTACGCCCATGCCCGCGGCCCGCCCGGCGCCCGCCCGGCGCCCCGAGCCCGAGCCGGACCACGCGACGCCGGACACGGAGCGCCGGACCCCGGCATCGGCATCGGCATCGGCATCGGCGGGCTCCCCCGGCTCCGCGGCACCGACGGACGGCGCGGCACGCGCGGACGACGGCCGGAGCACCGAGTCCGCGTCCGAGTCCACCGGCACCGTGCCGCAGATCGGCGAGAGCGGTCTCCCCCAGCGCCGCCGCGGCCGCACCCTGGCCGCCGCAGAGGCCCGTACAGGCAACGCCGCTCCCGGCGGCGCCGAATCCCCCCGGCCGCGTACCACCGACCCGAAGGTCCAGGCTGCCCGCTTCAGCACCTTCAGCCAGGCGGTACGAGCCAACTCCCCGCACCCGGAAGGCAACACCCGATGAGCGCGACCACCGACGAGAAGCTGAACTGGCTGCTGGAGGGGCTGCTCGACCGCACGCCCGGCGCCCGGCACGCCCTCGTCCTGTCCCGGGACGGCCTGAAGCTGTGCCGCACCCCCGAACTCTCCGTCGACCAGGCCGACCAGCTGGCGGCGATCTCCGCCGGCATCCAGAGCCTGTCGCACGGCGCGTCGATCGAGTTCGGTGACGGCTCCGGCGGCGTGCGGTCCGCGATGACCGAGTTCTACGGCGGCGTGCTGTTCATCGTCGAGGCCGGCGCGGGCGCACACCTCGCGGTCGTGGCGGCGGAGGACTCCGACGTCGGCCTCGTCGGCCACAACATGAGTGAACTCGTCGAGCAGCTCGGCGAATACCTCGTCGCCCCGCCGCGCGGAGCCGCGGCCACCGCCACGGAAACAGCGGACGTATGACCTCCGTCCCGCGCCCCCGCCCCGGACGCGACGACGACCCGGACCGGCTGTACACCCTGACGGGTGGCCGCAGCCGGTCCGACTCGGCCGCGTTCGACCTGGTGACGCTCGTCGTCGCCGAGTGCGAACCGAACCCCGGGATGCAGTCGGAGCACGTCGCGATCCTGCGGATGTGCCACAGCCCCACCGCGGTCGTCGAGATCTCGGCCACCCTGAATCTGCCCGTCAGCATCGTCCGCATCATGCTGTGCGACCTGCTCGACACCGGCCGGATCAGCGCCCGCCACCCCCGTACTGCACGTGTCGAGGACCGGCTCCCCGACACCGACACCCTGGAACAGGTGCTCGTTGGACTCCGCAACCTCTGACCGTGCCGCCCTGCAGGCGACGGCCGACAACGGACTGAAGATCGTCGTCGTCGGCGGCTTCGGGGTCGGCAAGACCACCATGGTCCGATCCGTGAGCGAGATCCGTCCGCTCAACACGGAAGAGACCATGACCCGCGCGGGCGAGGCCGTCGACGACCTCGACGGCGTGCAGTCCAAGTCGTCCACCACGGTCGCCTTCGACTTCGGCCGCATCACGCTGGACGCACGCTCGGTCCTCTACCTCTTCGGCGCGCCCGGACAGGAACGCTTCTGGTTCCTCTGGGACCGGCTCTTCTCCGGAACCCTGGGCGCCGTCGTCCTCGTCGACACCCGGCGGCTCGCCGACTCCTGGTACGCGATCGACCGGCTGGAGCACCACGGCACGCCGTTCATCGTCGCGTGCAACGACTTCGGCGGCTCGTTCCACACCGAGCAGCAGATCCGTGAGGCCCTCGACCTCTCCCCCGACGTCCCGCTCGTCGAGTGCGACGCCCGCGACCGCTCCTCCAGCAAGTACGTCCTGATCACGCTGGTCGAGCACCTCCACGCACTCTCCGTCGCCCGTGCGAAGGCCGCGGACGCGGCCCCGGCAGGAAGCCCTGCCCCGGAGACGGCCAAGACCCCGGAGCCCACGCTGTGACCCAGTGCCCCGTGTCCCACGGTGCCGTTCCCCTGTCCGGGCCACGGTTCCAGACCGACCCCGTGCAGCTGTACCGGGACATGCGCCGCGACCACGGTGCCGTGGCCCCGGTCGTGCTCGACGGCGACATACCCGCCTGGCTGATCGTCGGCTACCGCGAACTGCACCAGGTCACCAACGACCCGGTGCTCTTCAGCCGGGACTCCGACCTGTGGAACCAGTGGGACAACATCCCTGAGGGCTGGCCGCTGCGTCCGATGATCGGCCGCAAGCAGCCGTCGATCCTCTACACCGTCGGTGAGCGGCACAGCGTCCGCGCGGCCATGATCAGCAACGCGCTGGAGGCCGTCGACCCGTTCACGCTGAAGGGGTACGCGGAGGAGTTCGCCGACAGCCTCATCGACCAGTTCTGCGCGACCGGGCGGACCGACATCATCGCCGAGTACGCGATGCGGCTCCCGGCCCGGGTGCTGGCGAAGCTCTACGGGTTCAGCGACGAGGTCGGCGGCCCGCTCGTGGTGGCGCTCAACGACATGATCGACGGCCGTGAGCGGGCGCTGGCCGGCCAGCAGCACCTCGGCGGGGCCATGTACCAGCTCCTGGCCGACAAGCACGCCGAGCCGGGCGACGACGTGGCGACCAGGATGCTGGAGGATCCCGGCGGCTTCACCGACGAAGAAGTCGCCGAGGACCTCATGGTCATGATGGCGGCCGGCCACCAGCCCACCGCCGACTGGATCGGCAACTCGCTGCGGCTGATGCTGATCGACGACCGCTTCGCCGCCTCGCTCTCCGGCGGCCGGCACAGCGTCGCCGAGGCCATGAACGAGGTGCTCTGGGAGGACACCCCCACCCAGAACGTGGCGGGCCGCTGGGCCTCCCGCGACACCCACCTCGGCGGGCGCCACATCCGCGCCGGCGACATGCTGCTCCTCGGTATCGCCGCCGCCAACGGCGACCCGCAGGTACGCACCGACGGCTCCACCCTGACCGGCGGCAACAGTGCCTTCCTCTCCTTCGGCCACGGCGAGCACCGCTGCCCGTTCCCCGCCCAGGAGACCGCCGAGGTCGTCGCCCGTACGGGGATCGAGGTGCTCCTGGACCGGCTCCCGGACATCGACCTCGACATCCCCGAGGACCAGCTGACCCGGCGCCCGTCCCCGTGGCTGCGCGGCCTGACGGAACTGCCGGTGCGCTTCACGCCCACCCCCGCACTTGGAGGCCAGAAATGACACGGATCGCGCTCGATCCCCTCGTCGCCGACCTCGACGCCGAGAGTGCGGCGCTGCGCGCCGCCGGCCCCCTGGCCGAGGTGGAGCTCCCCGGCGGAGTGCACTGCTACGCGGTGACGCACCACGCCGAGGCCCGCCGGCTGCTCACCGACAGCCGGGTGGTCAAGGACATCGACGTCTGGAACGCCTGGCAGCGGGGCGAGATCCCGATGGACTGGCCGCTGATCGGTCTGGTCAACCCGGGCCGCTCCATGCTGACGGTCGACGGCGCCGACCACCGCAGGCTGCGCGGCCTGGTCGCGCAGGCGCTGACGGTGAAGCGGGTGGAGCGGCTGCGTGCCGGTATCGAGGCGCTGACGAACGCCTCCCTGGACCGGCTCGCGGCGCACCCGAAGGGCGAGACGGTCGATCTGAAGGCGGAGTTCGCCTACCCGCTGCCGATGAACGTCATCAGCGAACTGATGGGCGTGGACGCCTCCGACCACCCCCGGCTCAAGGAGCTGTTCGAGAAGTTCTTCTCGACGCAGACCCCGCCCCAGGAGGTCCCGCAGATGATGGCGGACCTCGGCACCCTCTTCACGAAGATCGTCGACGACAAGCGGGCGAACTCGGGCGACGACCTGACCAGTGCGCTGATCGCGGCCTCCGAGGACGGTGACCACCTCACCGACGAGGAGATCGTCAACACGCTGCAGCTGATCATCGCGGCCGGTCACGAGACCACGATCAGCCTGGTCGTCAATGTCGTCGAGGCTCTCCAGACGCATCCCGAGCAGCGCAGGCGCGTGCTGAGCGGCGAGGTGCCGTGGGAGAACGTGATCGAGGAGACCCTGCGCTGGAACACCCCGACCTCGCACGTCCTGATCCGCTTCGCGACCGAGGACATCGAGGTCGGCGACAAGGTCCTGCCGAAGGGCGAGGCCCTGATCGTCTCCTTCGGCGCGCTGGGACGCGACGAGCAGCAGTACGGGCCGACCGCCGGTGAGTTCGACATCACCCGCTCCCCCAACCGCCACATCGCCTTCGGCCACGGCCCGCACGTCTGCCCGGGCGCCGCGCTGTCCCGGCTGGAAGCGGGGGTCGCGCTGCCCGCGCTGTACGAGCGATTCCCGGATCTGGAGCTCGCGGTACCGGCCTCCGAGCTGCGGAACAAGCCGATCGTGACCCAGAACGACCTGCACGAGCTGCCCGTCGATCTGGGCTGATCCCGCACCTCTTCCTCCGGCCGCACAGGTCGCCCGCGTTCCGGAGCGTGTGTCTCATCCGACGGACAAGGTCCTCGACCGCTTCCTGGAGGGACTACGCTCCGGACCGTGGCTGACATCCAGATTCCCGCTGACCTCAAGCCCGCCGACGGACGTTTCGGCGCCGGGCCCTCCAAGGTGCGGACGGAGGCGGTCGACGCGCTGGCCGCGACCGGCACCTCTCTCCTCGGTACGTCCCACCGCCAGGCCCCGGTGAAGAACCTGGTCGGCGAGGTACGTGACGGCGTACGCGGCCTCTTCTCCCTCCCCGAGGGATACGAGGTGATCCTGGGCAACGGCGGCTCCACCGCCTTCTGGGACGTCGCGACGCACGGCCTGATCGAGAACAAGTCCCAGCACCTGAACTTCGGCGAGTTCTCGTCCAAGTTCGCGAAGGCCGCCAAGCTCGCCCCGTGGCTGGCCGACCCGACCGTCATCGCCTCCGACCCGGGCACCCACCCGGACCCGAAGGCCGAGGCGGGCGTCGACGTCTACGCCTTCACGCACAACGAGACCTCGACGGGTGTCGCGGCCCCCGTCAAGCGGGTCGCGGGCGCCGACGAGGGCTCCCTCGTCCTGGTGGACGCCACCTCCGGTGCGGGCGGCCTGCCGGTCGACATCACCGAGACGGACGTCTACTACTTCGCCCCGCAGAAGTCCTTCGCCTCCGACGGCGGTCTCTGGATCGGCGTGTTCTCCCCGGCGGCCCTGGACCGCGCCGCACGCGTCCACGCCTCGGGCCGGCACGTCCCGGAGTTCTTCTCGCTGCCCACGGCGATCGACAACTCCCTGAAGAACCAGACGTACAACACCCCGGCGCTGGCCACCCTCTTCCTGCTGAACGAGCAGCTGAAGTGGATGAACTCGCAGGGTGGCCTGGACTTCACGACCGGCCGCACGGCCGCGTCCTCGCAAGCCCTGTACGGCTGGGCCGAGGAGTCCAAGTACGCCACCCCGTTCGTCACCGACCCGGCGAAGCGCTCGCAGGTCATCGGCACGATCGACTTCGAGGACGGCATCGACGCCGCGGCCGTCGCCAAGGTGCTCCGCGCCAACGGCATCGTCGACACGGAGCCGTACCGCAAGCTGGGCCGCAACCAGCTGCGCGTCGCGATGTTCCCGGCGATCGACCCGGCGGACGTCCAGGCGCTCACGGCCTGCATCGACTACGTGATCGACAAGCTCTGACGACCTCCGTCCGGAACGGCCTTGCTCACCCCGGTGAGCAGGGCCGTTTCTGCTTCTCACCGTGGCCCCACCCCCGGACGGCCCGAAGTCGTCCTGGCCGTCTCGGCGTCCCCGAACTGGTGGAGGCGGACCGCCGCGCGTCACCTCTCGCCCTGCGTGACACGGACGGCGAGTACCGCCACGTCGTCGCGTTGCGGGGAGTCCCTCAGTCCGTGGGACAGCGCGTCCAGGAGCAGCGAAAGGGATTTGTCACCGTGTGCGGCCAGGACGGACGCCTTCTCGCGGATGCCCTCGTCGATGTCGTCGTCACGCCGCTCGACCAGTCCGTCGGTGTACAGCAGCAGCACGCTGTCCCGGGGGAGATCGTGGGTGTGGTCGTGGCGGGCGAGGCCGCTCGACGCACCGAGGAGGAGGAGGTCGTGCTCGCCGAGGGCCGAGACACGGCCGTCGGGTGTGCGCAGCAGCGGCGGCGGGTGTCCGGCGTTGGACCAGGTCAGACACCATCTGCCGCCGTCCGGGTCGAGACGGGCGTGCACCGCGGTGGCGCCGGGACCCAGGGGCAGTACGTCGAAGGACCTGTCGACCGCGTCCAGCGCGGCGGCGGGCGAGTGGGTGGCGTGGTCGAGGCTGGCCTGGCGCAGCATGCTGCGCACCTGGCCCATCACGGCGGCGGCCTGGATGTCGTGTCCGATGATGTCGCCGACGGACAGCATCAGGGCGGGCTGTGTGGAGGGCGGGTGCGGTGGCAGCTGGTAGGCGTCGTACCAGTCGCCGCCCACCATGTCCTGATCGGTGGCCGGCAGGTACAGGGCGGCCATCTCGAGGCCCGGCACGGTCGGCAGGTCCGTCAGCATGGCGGCCTGGAGCTGTTCGGCGGTGCTGAGCCGGTTCGCCACGAACCTGGTGCGCTCCACCGCCTGGCCCACGAATCCGGCCGCCGCGGTGAGGACCGCCTTCTCCGTCAGCGCCAGGACGTGCGGGCGGGACCAGCACCACGTCAGCACCCCGCGGCCGCCGAGCAGCGGGACGCACAGCGCGGACCGGAGTCCCAGCGAGTCGTATCCTGCGACCGCCTCGGTGCTGTAGCCGGCCACGAGTGCCTCGTGGTCCGGCACGAAGACGGTGCGCTGTTCGCGCATGGCCTGAGCGCTGGGGAAACGCGCCTCCAGGTCCAGGCGGTCGATGGCGGCCTCCACCGGCCGCACGTTGTCGGGGTCGAGCACACGCCACAGCCCCTGGCCGTCCGCGAGGAGCAGGCCCACGAAGGTCGGCTCGGCGGGTCCCTGGAACAGGCTGCGCAGACGGCGGATGAGATCCGCCAGGTCGCGGGAGTGCGCGAGTTCGACGGAGGCGCGCAGCAGCAGGCCCGCGTGGTCGCGGTCCTGCCGCATCAGCTGGGTGGCGATCCTCAGCCTCAGCTCCACCGAGCAGGCGGTGGCGAGGTCCTCGAGGTCCTGCAGTTCGTCCGCGGTCCACTCCCGCGGCACGTGGTCGATGGCGCAGAGCGAGCCCAGGACCTGTCCGTCGGCATCGGTCAGCGGCATTCCCGCGTACGCGATGACCCTGAGGTCGGGAATGGCGAGACTGGCGCAGGTGCGCGGATCCGTCCGCGTGTCGCTGAGGACCAGCGGTCTGCCGTCGACGACGACGTGCTGGCAGAAGGAGTGGCTCAGAGGGGTCTCGCGCCGTGCTGCCCAGGGCTCGGCGAGTCCGACCATCCCGGGGAAGACCTGCCGGTCGGCCTCCAGCAGCGAGACCAGCGAGACCGGGACATGGAGGAGACGGGTGACCAGCCTGGCGAACCGGTCCATACCGCGATCGGCCGCCGCTGACAGCCCGGCGAGCCGCATGGCCTCCAGCCTCTTCAGTTCGCCCACCCCAGGGCCTCCGTCGATCGCCTGGCTTGACGCGCGGTGTCCGCACAACCGCGCACTACGAAGGTATAAGACAATTCGCCCGATGTCATGATCGGGGAAGGTCCCGGACGTCCGTCACCCGCCCCGGCGCGGCCTCACGGGACACGTCCCGCAGCCACCGCACCTCACCGTCCTCCCACTCCGCCGTGGGTCGCAGCCCCGCGGCGGAGGCCACGGCGGAGGAGGCCGCGTGGCCCGGGTGGATGTGGGCGACGACGGTACGGACGGCGCTCCGCTCCCGCAGGTGCCGGACCAGGCCCGTCGCCGCCTCCTTCGCGTAGCCCCTGCCCTGCCACGCCGTCCCGACGACCCAGGCCACCTCCGCCCGGGGCCCCCGCACGGTGGCCTGCACGTAGCCGGCCAGGCATCCGTCGGCGCGCAACCGGAGCACCCAGTTCCACCAGAGTTCGGCGGGATCGGGCGAGCCGGCACTCCGGCGCTCGTAGCGGGTGCGCAGGGCTGCGGCGCTCTCCGGGGCGCCTCCCGTGTGGGCGTGCAGGGCGGGGTCGAAGAGGACCACGGCCATCTCCTGCGCATGCGCGACGTCGAGCGGCAGCGCGTCGAGGCGAGGGGTGGAGAAGGGTTCGGGAGCACCGTTGACCTGCATGGGGCGGAGCCTACGCCGGGGATCGGCGGGGCGAGCCGCCAAAATCCGCGTACCGAGAGCGGCGACAGGTGCGCACGAAAAGCCCGGTTTGCAAGCATTTAATACCATGGAATACATGGAGACGATCCGTGAGCTAGAGCCTTTCGTGAAGCAGTACACCGTTCTGCTCAGCAGCCGCAGGCCGGACGGATCAGCTGCCCATACGCCTGTCAGCATCGCCGTCGAGGGCGACCACGCCTTTATCCGTACGTTCTCCTCGGCCTGGAAGGTCGACCGCATGCGCAACCACCCAGTGGTGGAGATCGCCCCGTGCACCGTGCGGGGCGCGCCGACCGGCCCGCCCGTGAAGGCCTGGGCGCGGCTCCTTCAGCAGGACTCGAAGGAGAACACCCACGCCGCCCGGACGCTCTCCCGGAAGTACCCGGCGCTCCAGGGAGTGGCCGTCCCGCTCGCCCACCGGCTGAAGCGTGACCGCACGCTCCACTACGAACTGCGGCCGTTCACCGACGACGTCTGAGCGGAGGGGGCGGTGGTGCGGCCCCGGCCGAATTGCGTGAGTCGCACAACCATTTGACGGCGGGCGGCGTCTGTAGTGGGTGTAACTGTTGAGCCGGAGACGGCACTTCCCCCCACCGCCCGCCATGACGAGGAAGCTCTATGACTCACTCACTTCCCGGCCGCCGTCTCTCACGCACCGCGGTCGGTGTGCTCGCCGCCGCCGCGCTGACCGGGCTCGCGTCCATGCCGTCCGTCGCTTTCGCAGCGGAGCCGGACCTCGGAATCGGGACGCAGAAGCCGATCACGGGTGTGCAGCCCGGCAGCGGTGTCGACGTGCCGCTCTCGGTGCTGAACAAGGGCACCGAGGCGATAGGGAAGGTGTGGGTGACGTATTCCGTCACCTCGGGTCTCGCGGCGGGCGACTCCTACGGGAACTGCTCGTACACGACGTATCCCTCGCACGACGAGGAGCCCGAGCGTGATGTCGCGGTGTGCGCCATCGACCAGCGGCTCGAGCCCGGCGTCGTCTACGAGCCGGAGCAGCCGATCGGGCTCGAGGCGCAGGACAACGCGCTGTACGACAACGTTTTCATGGCCGTCGGGGCCACGGAGCCGTCAGGCTTCGACGGAACCGTTCCCGATCCCGTGCCGGGTACGGGCGCTCCGCTGAAGCTGGTGGAGAAGGCGCCGGCGACCGAGGACGACCTGGCACGCCACGCCGAGGGCTACACCTACACCGACGTCACGGCCGACAACAAGGCCGACTTCTCACTGACCGGCGCCCGGCTCGAGGGCAAGGTGGGCGACAAGGTCACCGCTTCGGTGAAGTTCGCCAACGAAGGCCCGGCCTGGGTATACCGCGAGCCCGGTCACGGTGCCGTGGCCGTGGACGTGCGGATTCCGCCGGGTACCTCGGTCGTGAAGGCGCACGGCTTCTGCAGCCCGGTCACCAAGACCCACTACAGCTGCGGGACCTCGCAGTCGTGGGTGCACCCGGCGGGAGGTGAGACCTACCCCTTCGTCCTGAAGATCGACAAGGTGGTCGAGGGAGCCACCGGGAAGATCTCCTTCGACGACGCGAAGGACCGGTCCTTCGACACGAACGCGGACAACGACACCGCCGAGATCGTGATCAACGCCGGTACCGGCACGACGGGCGGCTCCTCGACGGGCGGTTCGTCGACCGAGGGCTCGTCCACGGGCGGGACGACCACGTCCGGCGGCTCCTCGACCGGCGGTGCGGAGACGTCCTCCGGCGGCTCGGCCTCCACCTCCGGCGGTTCCTCGACCGGCGGTTCCTCGTCCGGTGGCTCCACGTCCGGTGGCTCCGACGCGCAGACGGTGGGCGGCGGCCTGGCGGCGACCGGCTCCGACTCCACGCTCCCGATGGTGGGGGCGTCGGCGGCGGCACTCCTCGCGGGCGGCGGAATCTTCTATGCCGTCCGGAGGCGGGCGGCTGCCGCCTCGGCCGGCGAGTAGCGACCCGGACCCCCCGGGACCGTCCCCGCGACGGGCGACGGTCCCCGGGGTGACCCACCCGGACGACACGTTCGGCGCCCTGCGGGGCCGCCCGCCCGTACGGCGACGTTCAGCGGCCCGCGGTCACGCGGCACCCCTGGCTAACCGCGGCGGCGCCTGGCCGCGATCAGGGCCAGCACGACGACGACGACGGCGACGGCGCCCCCCGTCGCGGTGCCCTTCGTCCCGACGCCGTCCTCCCCGTCGTCCCCGGACGACGTGCCCCCTCCTCCTCCGTTCGGAGAGGCGTCCTTGCCGCCGTCCCCGCCGCCCGGCACCTCCACGCGCACCACTTCGCTGCGCTTCCCCTCGGAGCCGAACATCATGGCCGAGCCGTCAGCCGTGTACGTCACCGACTCGGACTGCCCCTGGAACGGCACGCTCACAGCGTGGTCGGCACCGAGCCGGCCGTTCTCGAAGGCGTAGCCACGGGCGCTGAAGTACGAACGCAGCACCAGGCTCCCGCCGTCCGGCGAGAACGCCCCGTCCGTCACCCACGGCACCTCGCCCACCCGCCGGAAGACGTTGTTCCCGCCGGCCGTCAGCTTCCGAGGGCCCTCGTAGAGCCCGCCGCCGTCCTCGTTCTTCGAGGCGATGTACACCCGCCCCGTCCTGGGGTGGACCATCATCGCCTCGGCGTTGCGCGCCCCGTCCGCGTACGTCACGTCGAACTGCGTCGCCCCCACGGTGGCGTCCGCCAGCTTCCTGGGCTCGGGGAAGCGGTAGATCCAGACGTGGTCCCAGGTGCCGTCGAGGTTGTCGCCGATGTCACCGACGTACAGGTTCCCGTCGGGCCCGAGCGAGATCGCCTCCACGTCACGGGGTTCCCCGACCCCCTTCATCGTGATCGTCGCCACGGTCTTCCCGGTCCTGGAGTCCACGGCATAGACGTACGGCCCGTCATCGCTGTCGTTGTGCGTCCAGTAGACCCCCGGGTGGATCCGGCTGGCGGCGAGACCGCTGGACTCGGTGATCCGGGAGTCCTCGATCGTGAAGGTCCGGTCCGCTCCGCCCCCGTCGTCCGCGACGGCGGGGGCCGTCCCCGTCAGGAGCAGGAGGACGGCGGCGGCGGAGACGGTCAGCAGCGATCTCATGGCACAAGTGTCCACTGTCACATCGCAGGCCGGAGGCGTGATCCGCCATGATGTCGCCATGCGTTTTCTCTTCGTCGGCGACAGCATGACCGTGGGCAAGGCCGGCGACTTCACCTGGCGCTACCGCATGTGGCAGCACCTCGAAGCGACCCTCGGCGACGGCGGGTACGCGATCACGGGCCCACGCACCGAGCTGTACGACACCGAGGCGAACGCCCCGCTCTCCCACGCGTACGGTGACGCGGCCTTCCCCGCGCCCGCGCGCCGGCATCTGGCCGGCTGGGGTGAGGGCTGGCTCCACATGGCCCCCGTCATCGCGGACACGGTCACGGCGACCCGCGCCGACGTCCTGCTCGTCTCGCTCGGACTGATAGACCTCGGCTTCTACACGGACAGCACGCAGACGGCGATGAACGCCCGGGCGTTCATCGCCGCCGCCCGCACCGCGAACCCCCGGATCAAGCTGGTGCTGCTTCCCGTCATACCGAACATCCGGGCGGAGTCCGACGCCCCCTTCGCCGCCGAGTGCGACCGCTTCAACACGCTGCTCGCGAAGGCCGTCGCCGACCTGGACGCCCCCGTGTCCCCGGTCCTGCTGGCCTCCCACCCCACGGGCTACGACATCCACACGGACACCTACGACGGCACCCACCCCGGCCCCACCGGCGAACACCGGCTGGCCGGGGCCTTCGCCGACGCGATGCACCAGGCCTGGGGCGTGGGCGGCCCGTACGCCGGAGCGCTGGCGGCCGCCTGACCCCCGTGGGCCCCGCCGTCACAGCACGCCGCCCGCCTCGTCGTGGAAGACCTCCGGCCAGTAGCGGTAGTCGTCGGGGCCGGTCGCGGGCAGGCAGGCGACGGGGTCGGCCGCGGCGAGCACGGCAATCATGGTCTCGGCGACCTGGTGGTAGAACTCCCCCATACTGCCCGCCAGTTCGTACTCCTCCTCCAGCTTCTGCTGCCGGCTGTGCATCCAGACCGTGAAGGCCAGCGTCGACACGTCACCGTTGACCGGGGTAGGCGTGTCGTCGTCGATGAGCGCGTAGTGGACCAGGCCCGTACGGCCGTCGACGACGGTGTCGAAATCGTGCATCAGGCCGCCGATGACCAGGAACCGGTCCGCGTCCTCCGGCAGCTTTCCGGTGATGCCGAGGTCTCGCAGAGCTGGATCCGCCTGCCGCTCCGCACTGACGACGGTCATCGGCCTCAGGATGTCCTCGCGCGCGTCCAGCCAGAACATCAGCCCGTCCTTGGGCAACCCGACCTCCGACAGGAATCGCCGGGTGGGCTCGTGTTCCAGAGCCGCGGGCAGGTCCGCGGGGTCGAGCCGGACGACCTCATCCGGCCCGAACTCCTCCTCGACGAAGTCGGCCGGCAGATCGAGGAGGAGGCCCCTGCCCGGAGCCGCGATCAGGGCCATGGGCCGGATCAGCGCGGCCATGCGCCAGAAGGACGGCACCTCGCCCTCCCACTCCACGTCTCCCCAGCCTTCCACGCCCCAGTTCTCGTCGGTGAAGACGGAGCGCAGGAGCACCGAGGCCTCCTCTACGACGGGGGCACCGACGCGGCCCTGCAGGTGCGCGAACCGGCCACTCAGCGTGCCGAGTTCCCCGACGGCCGTGAGGAAGCGCCCGAGCGCGTCGAGCGAGGGGGCGAGCGGATGCAGCTCGGCATACTGCGGGGCGGACATGCTCAGGCTGAAGACCCGGCCCGTCTCCCCGTCGACGACGACCGCCTGTGCCTCGTACCCGTCGATCACGAGATGGCCGACGACCACGGTGCCCGCTATGCGCGGATCGAGGACACCCGGATCGTCCCCCTCCTCGACCAGGGCAACCGCCGTGACCATGCGTGACTCGGACAGCTGAGGAAACCGCATGATCTCCTGCCCGCCCGGCAGCACCCCTCGAACGAGAGACCGTCGCGTCCCCCTGTGCGTGATGCCCGGATGAATGGACTCCTCCAGCACCGCGATACCGGTCCCCGTCATGACACCCCGAAGTGCTCAGTCCACCGTGGCCTTGCCGACGCCACCCACACTAGGGACGACCACTGACACCGACCGCGTCCCCGGCACCCGGAACCGGATCGGGCGGCCCCGCGTTCTTCCCAGGTGCGGGGCCTCGCGGGGAGGCGCCCGGACGGGAGCATCGACGAATGGCGGAGAAGCAGGGCGGGCGGGCACCCGGCTGGAGCTGGAGGCGGGGACGTACGGTCGCCCTCCTCTGCCTCCTGCCGGCCGTCCTGCTCGTCTTCCCCCGTCTGGTCCCCGACTCCCCCGGCCACCTGGGCAGCCTGCTGGACACCTTCCTCCCCTGGCTCGGCCTCGCCGTCCCCGTCCTGCTGGTCCCGGCACTCCTGCGCCGCTCGTTCCTGGCGGTGACCGCCCTGCTGCTGCCCGCCGTCGCCTGGGCCGCCCTCTTCGGGGGCCTGTTCTCCGCCGGGAGCCGGGCCCCGGAGGGCGCGTTCACGGTGGTCCAGCACAACGTCAGTGACGTGAACGCCGACCCGGCCGCCACCGCACGGGCACTGGCCGGGACGGACGCGGGCCTCATCGCCCTGGAGGAGCTGACGGCACCGGCGCTGCCCGCCTTCGAGGAAGCACTGGCCGCGGACTACCCCCACCACGCGACGAGGGGCACGGTCGGGCTCTGGTCGAAGTACCCCCTCAGCTCCGCACGCCTGGTGGACATCAGGCCGGAGGGAGTCGGGGACGGCTGGGACCGGGGCCTGCGCGCGACGGCCCGTACCCCCGGGGGTGAGGTGGCCGTGTACGTCGCGCACCTGCCGTCGGTACGGATCGGACCGACGACCGGGCTCACGTCCGGGCGGCGGGACGAGAGTGCCGCCCTCCTCGGCGAGGCGATCGCCGGGGAGCCCCAGGACCGGGTGATCCTCCTCGGGGACCTCAACGGCACGCTGGACGACCGCGGTCTGGAGCCGGTCACTTCGCGGATGACCGCGCCGGGACCGGGCTTCGCGTTCAGCTGGCCGGCGAAGCTCCCGGTGGCCCGCATCGACCAGGTCCTGACCCGGTCGGCGACGGTCACCGAAATCCGGTCGCTGCCCGCCACCGGCAGCGACCACCTGCCCGTGGCGGCGGACGTCGTGCTGGAAGCGGAGTGAGCGGCCGGACCACGGGTACGCGGACGCCCTTGCTCAGCCCACCAGTTCGACCCCGAGCATCGCGAGTCCCAGCTTGGTCAGCTCCTCCGACACCTCGTCCGGCCTGGCCCGGCGCGGGCGGCGGGCGTGGTGGGCCATGAGTTCGTGGACCGTGCCCACCATCACCATCACCACGACCCGGTGGTCCCGCTCCTCCACCTCGCCGCGCACCGCGGCGCGTTCGGCCTCGCCTGTCAGGAAGTCGGTCCACAGGTCACGCCACCGCTTGCAGTGCGCGTCCACCGCCGGGCTCACCCCGAGCACCTCGACGAACGTCACCCGCGCCTCGCGCAGGTCCCGGGTCACCGCCGACACGTAGGCGTCGAAGAGCCGCCGGAAGCGCTGCTCCAGCGGACAGTCGTCCATCCCCTGGGAGAGCAGGGCCACTTCGGACGCCCGCAGTCCGCTGGTCGTGATCTGGTTGTGCAGGGCCATCAACAGGCCCTCCCGGGAGCCGAACTCCTCCCGGAGGACGTCGTCCGGCACCCCGGCCGTCTCGCACAGGGCCTCCTGGGACGTCTGCGCGTAGCCGTACACCCCGAAGAGCTCGAGGCCGGCTTCGAGGAGCTTCCCACGGGCCAGCGCACGCACACCGTCGACTGCGCCGGCCGACCGGTCCACCGGGACATCCACCACGGGTCCTCCTTGGTATGCCCCATGTCCGGTGCGCGCGCCCGTGTCTGAGCGGGTCACGAGGGCCGGAAGGGCTCGGGCGCCTCTGGATGGCGCGTGCGCCATTGTCCTGGTACGTCCAGCCGCACACGCCTCGCGCCGCGCCGTCGGCCGCACAGTGCGCCAGGACCGGTGACACCTCGCACAGTTGTACCGGCCCGCCTGGTCAACGGCCGGTCATGGCGATGGGCCGGACCCGGCGAGGGTCCGGCGAAGAACCGGCGCCCGTCCTCAGAGGCGCTTCAGTACGGCTCGTTTCGCCGTGGCGAACTCCTCGTCGGTGAGGATGCCGGCCTCGTACAGGTCGCCGAGTTCGCGGAGCCGGCGGAGCAGGGCGTCGTGGTCGTCGCCGGGCGGGGCGGCTTCGGGCGGGGCGGCTTCGAGCGGGGCGGCGGACGCCGGCATGCGTACGAGTACGGCGGCGGCGACCAGGACCGCGGTGTACTCCCGCTTCGACAGCCCCCACAGATCGAGGGAGTAC
Source organism: Streptomyces sp. NPDC005752 (assembly GCF_040630715.1). NCBI lineage: Bacteria > Bacillati > Actinomycetota > Actinomycetes > Kitasatosporales > Streptomycetaceae > Streptomyces > Streptomyces sp. NPDC005752. The sequence goes on from NZ_JBEXYB010000025.1 coordinate 29,203, forward strand.
GGGTCGAACTTGGGGGGCGCGGCCGAGGCCGTGCCTCCCCGGTCGAAGCGCAGGGAGCCGTTCTCCAGACCGATCGCGGGCATCCAGCGCACCCCGGTGACCTCGGCCAGCGCAAGGGTGACCGCGCCGCTCCCGGTCTTCGACTCGTCCGCCTTCCAGTTCCAGGTGAGCCGGACCGTCTCCCCGTCGAAGGACGCCGTGCCGTCCCCGCCGCCACCCGACACCGGTACGGACGGCCCCGGCAACAGGAAGCGGTCCACCGGCCCGTCGGGCACCTGCTCGATCAGCAGGGCGTTGCGTATCTCGTCGACGAGGTACTCCGCCACGCCCGTGCGGTCCTTCTCCACCGTGAGCTGATACGGGTCCGCGCCGTCCTTCAGCCGGCCGTCCGCGGCCCGCAGGACGGGGCAGGCACCTGCACGCAGACGCAGTCGCAGGCGGCCGCCCTTGCGGTCCGGCTCGAACGCGGCCCCCGCCACCGCCGCCAGCGGCACGGCGAGTTCGCCGAGGTCCTGACGCACCGGGTGCACCTTGCTGCCGGGGACGATGCGCACCGTGTCCCCGTCGAAGCTCCACGTTCCGTCGCGCGAGATGATGTCCGCCATGGGGCGGATTCTGCCAGGCGTACCCGCAGTGCGGGGGTGCCCGAACGGGTCGCGACGTGTCCCCCGAGGTCAGGCGGCCGAACGCTCCTCGGGCAGACGGCGGCGCAGACGGGCCTGTTCGACGGCCGGGGGGTTGTAGGCCATGTCGAGCGTCCCGATGTCGGTGCCGGGCGGCACGACGGCGTCGATCCGGTCGAGGGTCTCGTCACCCAGTTCGGTCCCCGCGCCCGCGATGAGGTCGTCGAGGTGGCCCATGGTGCGCGGCCCGATGATCGCGGAGGTGACGCCCGGGTGGGCGATCGCGAAGGCCGTCGCCATGTGCGTCAGTGACATCCCGGCGTCCTGCGCGACGGGGATCAACTGCTCGACCGCGTCGAGCCGGCGCCCGTCGCTCAGGTGCTTGAAGCCGTACGCCGCCCGGTGGGTGTCGGCCGTCCGGTCCTTGCGGTAGCGGCCGGTGAGCATGCCGCCCGCGAGAGGGCTCCAGACCAGGGCGCCCATGCCGTAGCGCTCGCACGCGGGCAGCACCTCGCGCTCGATTCCCCGGTTGAGGATCGAGTACGGCGGCTGCTCGGTGCGGAACCGCTCCAGCCCCCGCCGCTCGGAGACCCACTGCGCCTCGACGATGTCCGAGGCGGGGAAGGTGGAACCGCCGATGCTCCGCACCTTGCCCGCGCGCACGAGGTCGGTGAGCGCGGAGAGCGTCTCCTCGACGTCGGTGTCCGGGTCGGGCCGGTGGACCTGGAACAGGTCGACGTGGTCGGTGCCCAGGCGGCGCAGCGAGTCCTCCAGTGCGCGGACCAGCCAGCGCCGCGAACTGCCCCGCCGGTTGGGGTCGTCGCCCATCGGGAGATGAGCCTTGGTGGCCAGCACGACGTCGTCCCGTCGGCCCTTGAGCGCCTTCCCGACGATCTCCTCGGACTCCCCGCCCGAGTAGACGTCGGCCGTGTCGACGAAGTTGATGCCCGCGTCGAGCGCCTTGTGGATGATCCTGACGGACTCGTCGTGGTCGGGGTTCCCCATGGCGCCGAACATCATCGCGCCCAGGCAGTACGGGCTGACCTTGATGCCGGTCCGGCCCAGCGTGCGGTACTTCATGAAGCTCCTCGCCCCTCATCGACGCCCGGGTACGGACGTTAGACTGAAAACGGAACAACGTTCAGCAACGACAATACGGAACAGTGTTCCGTTTAGCAAGAGGAGTGCCGTGCGCGAGGACACGACGCCACGAGCCGCCACGAGCCCCACCGCGGAGCAGCCCCCGAAGCGGGTGCGTGCCGACGTGCGGCGCAACACCGACGCCCTGCTCACAGCGGCGGCGGAGGTGTTCCTCACCTCGGGGGTCGACGCGCCCGTACGCCAGATCACCGCCAAGGCGGGCGTGGGGGCGGGCACCCTCTACCGGCACTTCCCGCAACGCTCCGACCTCATCGCCGCCGTCTTCCGGCACGAGGTGGACGCCTGCGCCGACGCCGCACCCGCCCTCGCGGCGGAGTGCGGACCGGCGGAGGCGCTCACCGGGTGGCTGCAGCGCCTGGCGCTCTTCTTCGCCACGAAGCGCGGGCTCAGCGCCGCCCTGCACTCGGGGGACTCGGCCTACGACAGCCTGCCCGCCTACTTCGAGCAGCGCTTCATGCCCGCGCTCACCACGCTCATCGACGCGGCCGTGGAGGCCGGCGAGATCCGCTCCGACACCGACCCCGAGGACCTGCTGATCGCCACGCGCAATCTGGCCGTACCCGCGGGCGAGGACGACAGCGGCCACACGCGGCGGATGATCGCCCTGCTCGTCGACGGGCTGCGCTACCAGGCGGGGTGATCCGCCGCCCCACCACCGGCGTCGGGCACACCGAGCCGCGCGAAACGCTCCCGCCACGGCAGGGGATCAGGCTCGGCCTCGGCCTCGACCTGGCCCCTCCGCCTCTCCCAGTGCTCCCACGCGGCCCGACGGCGGCACGGACCGCACTCGGTCTCGTCGGCGAGCGGCCGGAAGACGTGCGCCTCCTCGTCCGGGCCGACCGCCGTGCAGGTCATCAGCTCCGGGACGCGGGGTGGCGCCGCGGCAGATTGCGGGGAAGCCGTGACGGGAAGCTCCGGCGGCATCTTGTGCAGCAGCCTGAACCGCAGGAATCCCACCGCCGACCGCACCCCGTCACCGGGCAGTTCACTGGTCAGCACGCGCCGCAGTTCACCCGCCGACACCCCGCGCAGCAGCCATCGCGCCGCGAGCTCCGCCAGCCCCCGCGCCTCCTTCACCCCGAGGTACAGCTCCCGCCGCACATGACGCAGCGACAGCAGGACGCGCTCCCCCTCCGCCGCTTCCGGGCTCCGCGCCGCGTCGGGCTCCGGCCCGGCTTCGGGCGCGGCTTCGGAGGGTGGGTGGGGATAGTTCTTCTCTTGTTCTTCGTCTACCGGTAGTTGATGACCGGCCACCCGACCGGCCGGTTCACCGACCGTCGGTTTCGGGACACTCGGAGACGTCTCGGACCGACCCTGGCGCAGCACGGCCGCCTCCTCGGGCGTGAGGGGCACGTTGGACAGAAGCTGCTCCGTCACCCAGCGCCCGCGCTCACCCTGGTCGCGCCACTCGTGGACGTATCCGTGCGCGACCAGCAGTTCCTTGGACTTCTGGTACGCCCGCCCCGTGATGCCGAGCTTCCGCGCATGCTCACTGAGCGGCCGACCGGCCTGTTCGTCGGGGAGCCCCTGTACGGCGAGGAGCAGGATCTTCGCGTCACTGGTCAGCCGCGCATGGCGTACGACGTCGTGCGAAGCCTTCGTGTAGCGCCGGGAGGGCGCGATAGCATGCCGATGCATCTCGGTGGACTCCTGATCCACTCGTGGGTGAAGGCCTCCGGTCGAGTGTTGGTAGCACTCCCGGGGGCCGCCCGCGCACTGCATGTGCACGGAACGTGATGACGCGATTACGGTACCGCACGCCGTGGGCCCCGTTCCGCATATGCCCGGATGCGCCGATTACGCACCAACTCGACCCGTCAGCACGGCCACTGCCACCTCGTGCAGCAACTTCACGGCCACGAACGGCGCCTCCCCGGTGGGCCGCGAGCGCCAGTCCAGGGGCCACGTCCTGCCCTCCAGCGCCGGAATCCCGACGAACGCGTCGCACGGCAGGTCCCGCCCTATCAGCCGCGCCCCGGCCGGCCACCGGTACGCGGCCGCGCTCCGCGGCGGCAACAGGAAGTACGTACTCCTGTCGCCGACCCCCGAACGCACGATCGGGCCGGCCCGGAAGTCGGTGAACTGCATCAGCTCGTACGCCACTTCGTCACCCGCGAACCCGATGACCCGTACGGCGTCGAAGTGGACGCCGACGTGCCGGAGCGCATGCCCGCTCGCGGGAACCCAACTGGGAACCGGGTCCGGTGAACTTCTCTGATCCATGAGCCAATCGTGACGACGAAGACCTAACGTGACCAGCGTCACAGGAGGACTGTGCACTGTTGTGTACTTAGGGGGTGGAGTTGTGCACTCCGGTGAACCTGGAAGTGGTAACGCGGAGATGTTCGGAGCGTTGCTGCGCTTCTACCGGGAACGGGCGGGGCTGTCGCAGGAGGCGCTGGGCACGAAGATCGGTTTCTCCAAGTCCCAGGTGGCGATGGTGGAGAGGGGAGCGAGGCCCCCGAAAGGGGATTTCGTTCCGCGCTCGGACGACGCACTGGGTGCACAAGGTGCACTGCTCGCGGCGGCAGCGAAACTGCGTACGAATGCGTTGCCCCCTTGGTTCGCCGGTTTCGCGGAAGAGGAGTCGCGGGCCATGGCCCGCCACGCCTATGAGACCCACGTGATGCCCGGCCTGCTTCAGACCGAGGCCTACGCGCGAGCTGTACTCACGGGCCAGTACCCGACCTTCGACGACGACGAGGTAGAGGCCAAGGTCGCCGCGCGACTCGCACGGCAGGCTCTGCTGTCGCGGAGGCCCGTCCCGGACATCAGCTTCGTACTCGAGATGGTCCCGCTTGCCCGCCCCATCGGCGGTCCGGGAGTACGGAAGGAACAGTTGCGACACCTGGTCGACGTGGCTCGGCTACGGCACGTGAAGATCCAACTGATGCCACCGAACAGGGAGAGTCACCCCGCGCTCGACGGCCCCTTCGTACTGCTGGAGGACGCCGATCGGCGCCCTCTCGCATATATCGAAGGACAGGGAGGCAGCTTCTTCGTCACCGAGCAACCCGGAGTGAGCGATCTGTTCGGGAAATACGGGCTGCTTCGGGCCCAGGCATACTCTCCGGAGGAATCCCTGGGGTTGATCGAAAGGATGGCGCAGGAATGACGGTCACCAACCTCTGCTGGTTCAAGAGCAGTTACAGCGGAAATCAGGGCGGCGACTGCCTCGAGGTCGCCATCTGCCACCACACCATCCACATCCGCGACTCCAAGGACCTCACCGTCCCGCCCCTCGCCCTCTCCCCCTCCGCCTGGACCGCGTTCCTCGGACACGACTGGCGCCCCTGACCCGCTCAGGCGCCGGCCGCCCCACCGGGGAACGACTTTCGTCGTTCCCGGCCGCGACCAATGGCCACAGCGGGGCCCGGCCCGTGGGCCCTACCGTGGCCGCGTGACTCGTGTGGAAACCATGACCTCTCCAGCGCCCGCCCCCCGGACCACGGTGGTGAGGCCGCTCCGGGTCGTGCCCGGGCGGGCGCTCTTCGCGCCCGGCATGTGGCCCGTCCGGCGCGTCGTCGGCGAACCGCTGCTGAGCCTCGTCCTGGCCCTCCTGGCAGCCGCCGCAGGCGTCGTGGAGAACCACGGTCCGGCAGGGGCCGTCGGCATCGGGATCGGTGCCGCCCTGCTGTCACCACTGCGCAGGGCGCTACCCGCGACGGTGCTGCTCGCGACCGCCGTCGGCTGTGCCGCGCTCAGCGGCTTCACACCGCTCCTCGTCGTCGCGTCCTGGTCGGCCGGGCGCCGGATCGACGGACTCGGGAGGGCGGCCGGCGTCTTCACCCTCGCCTACGGCCTCGTCCTGAGCCTGTCGCTCCTGTGGGACATGCCGCAGTTCTCTCTGTCGCTCGCCGCCTTCGCCGGACTTCTGCTGCTGATTCCGGTCCTGCTGCCGGGACTCGCGGGCCGCTACTGGTCGCAGCGCCGGACACTGACCGACACCCTCGGCGAGTACAACGCCCAACTCCTGCGTGAGCGCGTGATGATCGCCGGGCACGCCCGCATCCGGGAGCGCCAGCGCATCGCCCAGGACATGCACGACAGTCTGGGCCACCAGCTCGCGCTGATCGCGGTCCACACGGGGGCGCTGGAGGTGGACCGCGAACTGACGGGGGCCCAGCGGGAGGCCGTCGGTGTGCTGCGCGAGGCGTCGGTGGCCGCCATGCACGAACTGCGTGACGTGGTGGGTGTGCTGAGGGACGGCGTCGAGGCCCCCCGCCCGGCCGGCCTCCAGGACCCGGCCGCGTACGGCGAGGACCCCGGCAACCCGGCACGCGGGGTGGCCGGCGTCGACAGCCTGGTGGACGCGTCCCGGAGGGCGGGGGCGGCAGTTGAGCTGCGGCGGTCGGGGGACGTCCGTCAGCTCGCCCCGACCACCGGCCAGGCCGCGTACCGCGTGGTCCAGGAGGGCCTGACCAACGCGCACAAGCACGCCCCCGGTGCGTCGATCGTCGTCGGGCTGCGCTACGAACCCGACTCCCTCGTCGTGGAGATCGCCAACGGCCCGGCGGCGGAACCCGTGAACGGCGTGCCGAGCGGGCGCCAGGGACTCACCGGGCTCGGGGAACGGGCCCGCCTCGTGGGCGGCATGGTGCACGTGCGACCCACGCCGGACGGCGGCTTCCGGCTGGCGGCCGTACTGCCGTACACCGCGCAGGGCGGCGACTCCGTGAGCCCTCCGCACGACGACGCCATGACGACGTTCGTCGCTGCCACGGACGACTTTCGGGCGCAGAATCCGGCAGGCCCTCCGGGTGACAGTGATCCGGTCATCGACCGGAACGGTCTACCGAAGGAGTTGGCCAGAGCAATGAGCAGGACCAAGAGGGGCAACGGCATAGCGATCGGCTGCGGGATCGCGGCCCTGGCCGGCGTGGTGGTGGTGGCCGCGGTGGTCGTCGGAGGGATCTTCCTCATGCGTGAGGCGGACAAGGGCATGATCGAGCCCAAGCAGTACGACGCGGTGGAGGTCGGCCAGTCCGAGGCGGAGGTCCGCGCACAACTCCCGAGCGGGGACTCGCTGATGCGCCCCGGTTCGCTGGCGGACGCGCCGGCCGAACCCGAGGGCTCGACCTGCCTCGTCCTCCTCTCCACGGAGCTCGGGAGCAGCTTGGACACCGAACCGGTGTTCCGGTTCTGCTTCAAGGACGGCAAACTGATCGAGAAGCAGACCTTCGAGGTCAAGAGCTGAGGGCCCGGCCCCCTCGGCGTCCGGACCGCCTGCCGGATCGGGGATGATGACCGGATGCCCGCAGGTATGACCGCTCAGGACCGTGCAGGAGAGTCGTGATCAGGGTTCTGGTGACGGATGACGAACCGCTGATCCGGGCGGGCATCAGGATGATCCTGTCCTCGGCCGACGACATGGACGTCGTCGCGGAGGCGGCCAACGGCCGCGAGGCGGTCGACATCGCCCGGTCGCAGCGCGTGGACGTCGCGCTGCTCGACATCCAGATGCCGGTCATGGACGGCCTGACGGCCCTGGCCGAACTGCGCCGGTCCGTCCCCGATGTGCGGGTGCTGATCCTGACGACGTTCGGGGAACGGCACAACGTCCTGCGGGCCCTCGGCTCGGGAAGCGCGGGCTTCCTGCTGAAGGACTCGGCACCCGCGGAACTCATGCGGGCGGTGCGGGCGGCAGCGGCGGGGGACGCGTATCTGTCGCCCGGCGCCACCCGGCACGTCGTGGACTCCCTGGCGTCCGGGGGGACCGCGGACCGCGCCGAGCGGGCACGCCGCAGGCTGGAGAAGCTCACGGCCCGCGAACGGGAGGTCCTGACCCTGCTGGGTGAGGGCCTGTCCAACGCGGACGCCGGCCGGCGGATCCACATGAGCGAGGCCACGGTCAAGACCTACGTCAGCCGCATCCTCGCCAAGCTGGAGTGCGAGAACCGGGTTCAGGCGGCGCTGCTGGCACGGGACGCCGGTCTCGGGACCTGACGGCCGGCGGACCGCACCGCTTCCGCCCTCAGCGTCCCGGGAACGGCTCCCCGCACGCGCTGCAGAACCTCGGCGCCCGGTCCGCCGACAGCCGTCCGCACTCCGGGCACACCAGGTCCAGCATGCAGGGCGCCTCGCCGCCCTCGAACGCGGGAGCGCGCACGGCCGCCGGCTTGACCGCGAGTCCCGGTCGCCGTCGGTGCGCCGTCAGATACGTCAGCCCCTCCGGCCCCGCATCCAGAGCGCGACGCGAGGTGCGCGGCAGCCAGACGACCGTCGTCGGGCCGAGGCGCAGGGTCTCGCCGGCTCCCGTACGCAGGCTGCCCGCGCCCGCGAGGACCACGAGGAGCACGTCCAGGGCGTCCTCCTGGTGCACACCCACCCCTTCACCCGGCGGCAGCCGGACCACGTTGGCGTCCAACTCCCGCCCCTGCTCGGCGAGACGCCAGAGCGCACCGCGCTCACCGGGGGCGGCGGAGGCGAGGACCTCGTCCAGCACCGCCAGCACCTGTGGGGTGGCGTTCACGCCATAGCCTCCTGTCGCATCGCCATATCGCTCACTGCCTCACGGACCCGGTCCGGATGAGGCTCCGCCCAGTTTTCCACGGCGCCCCGGAAGCCGCACGGACCGCACCCGGCTTCGTCCCCGTGCCGCGAAACCCTCAGGTCAGCACGGTACGGGCCGGACGGCGCCCCTCCGTAAGTGGAGGCATTCGCCTCCCCGACGAAAGCCCCCGGACAGCCCTGATGACCGCTGTACTCTCGCCCCATGATCCAGCCGACGCCCTCGACACCCACGGCCGCCGAATGCGTCGTGCTCACGCGGACGCTGCGCCGCCGGGGCACCGTCGTCCTGTCGGTGTTCGCGCTCGTCTGGGCCTTCGCCGGGGCATCAGGACTGGCTTCCCGGGGTGCGGCCCTGGCCGTCGAGATCCTCGCCGTACCGGTCACCGCCGCGGCGATCGTCCTCGCCCACCGCAAGGGTGCCGCTCCCTCGCCCCGCACGGTGAACCTGCCGGAAAACTGGGCGCGTTCGGTCGGCGTCGTCAACGTGGTCGAACTCGCGGCGATCTTCGCGGTGATCGCGGCGTCCAACGCCTCGGGCCACCCCGCGTTCATCCCTCCGGCCATCGCACTGGTCGTGGGCCTGCACTTCATTCCGCTCGCGCGCCTCTACGACCAGTGGCAGTACAAGGGAACGGCCGCGCTGCTGAGCGCCGCCGCGGTCCTCGGTCTCGCGCTCATCGCGGCCGGCCTCTCGGACGAGGGCGTGCGGGCCGTGGTCGGCCTGGCCTGCGCGGCCACCCTGTGGGCGTCCGCGTACCACGTGGCCGTCAAGGGCTGACGGGCACGGACACCGGTTCCTGGGCGTCCGGCGGCCGGCTCCACCCCGGTGTCACCGGCCTCAGGGGTCTCGGGGGCCCTGGGTAGGCTGAGCGCGACACACCATCGTGAACCGGACCCAGGAGCACACGTGAGCGAGCCGGCGAACATCGCCCTGCAGCAGGAGATCGCCCGGGAGCTGGAGGTCTCGGAGACCTTCGCCGCCACGCAGGAGATCGAGCGCCGCGTGGCCTTCCTCGCCGAGCGGCTGACGTCGACGGGCCTGCGCTCCCTGGTGCTCGGCATCAGCGGCGGCGTGGACTCCACCACCGCCGGCCGGCTGTGCCAGCTCGCCGTCGAGCGCGCACGGGAAGGGGGCCACGCGGCGCGGTTCTACGCGATGCGGCTCCCCTACGGTGTCCAGGCCGACGAGCACGACGCCCAGCTCGCGCTCTCCTTCATCCAGGCCGACCACGTGCTCACCGTGGACATCAAGCCCGCGAGCGACGCCACGCAGGGGTCCCTGCTCACCGGCGACGTGACCTTCCGCGACCCCCACCACCAGGACTTCGTGCTCGGCAACGTCAAGGCCCGCCAGCGCATGATCGCGCAGTACGCGGTGGCCGGGGCGCACAACGGCCTCGTCGTCGGCACGGACCACGCGGCCGAGGCGGTCTCAGGTTTCTTCACCAAGTTCGGTGACGGCGCCGCCGACCTCGTCCCGCTGACCGGTCTGACCAAGCGCCGGGTGCGCGCCGTAGCGGAGGCGCTGGGCGCACCCACCGAGCTGGTGTGGAAGGTGCCGACGGCCGACCTCGAGACGCTCGCCCCGGGCAAGGCGGACGAGCACGCGCTCGGGGTGACCTACGACGCCATCGACGACTTCCTGGAGGGCAAGCCGGTGGACGAGCGGACCTTCGACACGATCGTCGGCCGCTACCGCCTCACCGAACACAAGCGCCGGCTGCCGATCGCCCCCTGAACTCCTGAAGTCCGGCCTGTGTGAACCCGGCCACCCGTGGACCGCGCAAACCGTGAGGAGTGCCGCAGTGGACCGGAAGCCCGGCGAGAAGTACCCGCCCATCGAGCCGTACGACCAGGGAATGCTGGACGTCGGAGACGGCAACCTCGTGTACTGGGAGGTCTGCGGCAACCCGGACGGGAAGCCCGCTGTCGTCGTCCACGGCGGTCCGGGCTCGGGGTGCAACGACCGGGGCCGCCAGTACTTCGACCCGGACCTCTACCGCATCGTGCAGTTCGACCAGCGCAACTGCGGCCGCTCCACCCCGCACGCGAGCGACCCCGCCGCCCACCTGCGGCACAACACGACGGCGCACCTGATCGCCGACATGGAGCTGCTGCGCGCACACCTCCGCATCGGCACATGGCTACTGCACGGGGGTTCCTGGGGCTCCACGCTGATCCTCGCGTACGCCGAACAGCACCCGGAGCGGGTCTCGGAGATCGTGATCCAGGCCGTGACGACGACCCGGCGCAGCGAGATCGACTGGCTGTACCGGGGCGCCGGGCAGCTCTTCCCCGAGGCCTGGGACCTGTTCCGGGCGGGTGTCCCCGAGGCCGAGGGGCCCGGGGACGTCGTCGCCGCGTACGCCCGGCGGATGGAGAGCCCCGACGCCGACGTACGGGCGAGGGCGACCGCCGACTGGTGCGCCTGGGAGGACGTGGTGGTGTCCATGGAGGCGCACACCGGTCCGTCTCCGTACGGCGGGCGGCCCGGCCGTGACCGGCAGGCGCTCGTCCGGCTCTGCGCGCACTACTTCTCGCACGGTGCCTGGCTGGAGGAGGGGCAGCTGATCCGCGACGCCGGCCGCCTCGCGGGCATCCCCGGCGTCCTGGTGCACGGCCGCTTCGACCTGGACAGCCCGCTGGTCACCGCGTGGGAACTGGCCAAAGCCTGGCCGGACGCCGAACTGACGGTGATCGACGGCGCGGGCCACCTGGGCGGCCCGGCGACCAGGCGGGCGGTACTGGCCGCGATCGACCGCTTCGCGCGACGCGCCTGAGACCCCTCTTGCTTCGAGCACGCTCGAAGGAGTTGGCTGGGGACCATGAAGTACACGCAGCTCGGACGCACCGGACTCAAGGTCAGCCGCCTCGTCCTCGGGACGATGAACTTCGGCCCCCAGACCAACGAGAGCGACAGCCACGCACTCATGGACGCCGCCCTGGAGGCGGGCGTCAACTTCTTCGACACCGCGAACGTCTACGGCTGGGGCGAGAACAAGGGCCGCACCGAGGAGATCCTCGGCACCTGGTTCGCGCAGGGCGGCGACCGCCGTGACAAGGTCGTCCTCGCCACCAAGGTCTACGCCAACATGGCGGCGGACGGCGAGGCGTGGCCCAACCACGACAAGCTGTCCGCCCTCAATATCCGCCGCGCCGTCGACGCCAGCCTCAAGCGGCTGCAGACGGACCACATCGACCTGTACCAGTTCCACCACGTCGACCGGGACACCCCGATCGACGAGATCTGGCAGGCCATCGACGTACTGATCCAGCAGGGCAAGATCCTCTACGCGGGCTCGTCCAACTTCTCGGGCTACAAGATCGCCCAGGCGAACGAGCGGGCCGCCCGGCGGGGCAGCTACGGGCTGGTCAGCGAGCAGTGCATCTACAACCTGATGGAGCGCGGCGCCGAGATGGAGGTCATCCCGGCCGCCCAGGAGTACGGCCTCGGGGTCATCCCGTGGTCGCCGCTGCACGGGGGGCTGCTCGGCGGCGCGATCCGCAAGGAGCGCGACGGCGGCGGCGCCCGGTCCACCTCCGGCCGGTCCGGCGACGCGCTGGCCGACCCGAAGGTGCGGGCGCAGGTCCAGGCGTACGAGGACCTGCTGGAGAAGCACGGTCTGGAGCCCGGCGAGGCGGGCCTGGCCTGGCTGCTGACCCGGCCCGGTGTCACCGGACCGATCTCGGGCCCGCGCACCCGCGAGCAGCTCGACTCGGCGCTGCGCGCGGTGGAGCTGGAGCTGTCGGACGAGGTGCTGACCGCTCTGGACGAGATCTTCCCGGGCCCGGGACCGTCGCCGGAGAACTTCGCCTGGTAGGAACGCGGCGCGCGTGCGGCCTCCGCCCCGGGGTTCAGCCTCCGAGGGCGGAGGCCGCCGCCACGACGACGAACATCAGCACGAGCACGGCGGCCATGATGCGGTTTCTGGTCTTCGGGTCCACCCCACGAGCGTAACCGCCCCGCTCACCGGCCGAGCGGCCAGGCCCGCACGACCTCGTACCGCGGCTGCTCCCCCGGCACCCCGTCCACCGGCAGGTCGCTGCGTACGAGAGCCATTTCGGCGGCCTCCCACTCCGTGCCCTCGAAGCCCTCCAGCGCCGCCGTGTACGGCGTCAGGTCGGCCGGGACCCTGCTGCGGGCCAGGGTGAGGTGCGGGGTGTAGCGGCGATGCGCCTCCATCGGCACCCCGGACCTGCGCGCCGCGGCGTGGGCGCGCTCCGCCAGCAGCCTCAGGGTGACGAGGTCGCCGCCCGCCCCCGCCCACAGCGCCCGCCCGTCGAAACGGCCGCCGCCGCGGATCCGGAGCGGGAAGGGCTCGGTCCGGTGGGCGCCCCGCTCCAGACGGGAGTACAGCTCGGGGAGCAGCTCCTCGTCGACGTTCCCGAGGAAGGCCAGCGTGTAGTGCCAGCCCGCCCGGGCGGTCCAGCGGAGGTTCACCGCGCCGGGCAGCTCGAGCAGCGGGGCGACGGCCCCGGCCAGCTCCTCGGCGGCGGGCTCCGGCGGCAGGACGGCGGCGAAGAGTCTCTGGCTGCGGCGGCTGCTCATGCGGCGAGTGTCCCAGCGTCCCCGCGTGCCCGGAGGGCCGGGCCGTGCCTCGATGCCGGCGGAACGAGAACGCCGCCCCCCTCGGCGAGAAGGGGGCGGCGCACGCGGGGCGGCTCAGGCCGCCGTCGCCAGTTGCTCGCGCGGGACGAACCGCACGTGCGGGCGGCCCGGGCGCAGGTCGAGCTTGAGGCGCAGGCCCCCGACGCGGGTCAGGGCGAAGCCGACACCGAGCGCGGCGAGCATGGAGATCGCGCCTCCGGCCGCCATGCCGGTCCTGGCGCCGTAGACGTCGCTGATCCAGCCGACGATCGGAGCGCCCACCGGCGTCCCCCCGGCGAAGACCATCATGTAGAGGCTCATCACCCGGCCCCGCATCTCCGGGTCCGCGGCCATCTGGACGCTCGTGTTGGCGCTGATGTTGGTCGTCAGGCCGATCATGCCGATCGGGACGAGCAGCAGCGAGAAGAGCCAGACGGACGGCGACAGCGACGCGACGATCTCCAGGGCACCGAACAGGGTGCCCGCGGCCACCAGCATCCGCAGCCGCGAGGAGCGGCGGCGGGCCGCGAGGAGCGCTCCGGCGAGGGAGCCGGCCGCCATGAGGATGTTGAAGAACGAGTACATCCCGGCGCCGCCGTCGAAGATCTCGTCCGCGAAGGCCGTCAGGAAGATCGGGAAGTTGAAGCCGAACGTGCCGACGAAGCCGACCAGGACGATCGGCCAGATCAGCTCGGGCTTGCCGGACACGTAGCGCAGGCCCTCGCGCAGCTGTCCCTTGGCCCGCTTCACGGTCACGGACGCGTGGAGCTCGCTCGTACGCATCATGAGCAGGCAGACGAGCGGGGCGATGAACGACAGCCCGTTGAACATGAAGGCCCAGCCGCTGCCGACCGTCGTGATCAGGACACCCGCGACGGCGGGGCCGATGAGCCGGGCCGACTGGAAGTTCGCCGAGTTCAGACTGACCGCGTTGCGCAGTTGCGCGGGGCCGACCATCTCGGAGACGAACGACTGGCGCGCCGGGTTGTCGACGACGGTGACCATGCCGAGCAGGAAGGCGATCAGGTAGACATGCCAGACCTCGACGGCGCCGGAGAGGGTCAGGACGGCGAGAGCGACGCCGCACAGGCCGAGTGCCGCCTGGCTGATGAGCAGCAGACGCCGCTTCGGGAGCCGGTCGGCGATGACCCCGCCGTACAGGCCGAAGAGCAGCATCGGGAGGAACTGGAGGGCCGTGGTGATGCCGACGGCGGCGGCGGACCCGGTGAGGCTCAGGACGAGCCAGTCCTGCGTGATGCGGGACATCCAGGTACCGGTGTTGGAGATCACGGCGCCCGTGGCGAACAGGCGGTAGTTACGGATCTTCAGCGACGAGAAGGTCCCGCCGGTCTTGCTCTCGTGGGTGGAAGTCGGTGCGGGGGCGGAGTCTGCTCCGGATCCCGTACTCAAAAGGGTTCGCCTCCTCGGGCGTATACGACGTACGTGCTGACGAGGACGTGACGGCGGGGGGCGGAGCCGCGTTCTGCGGGCCCGCCCGCCCGGATCAGAGGTGGGCGAGCTTCTCCAGCACGGGCGCCGCGGCCCGTAGCTTCTCCCACTCGTCCTCGTCCAGACCCTCGGCGAGATCGGCCAGCCAGGCGTTCCGCTTGGAGCGGCTCTCGGCGAGCATGGCTTCCGCCTGCTCGGTCCGGCTGACCATCTTCTGCCGACGGTCATCGGGGTGCGGGTCCAGTCTGACCAGCCCCTTGGCTTCCAGCAGCGCGACGATGCGGGTCATCGACGGCGGCTGTACGTGCTCCTTGCGGGCCAGCTCACCGGGAGTGGCGGAGCCGCAACGGGCGAGGGTGCCGAGCACCGACATCTCGGTGGGGCTCAGCGACTCGTCGACGCGCTGGTGCTTCAGGCGCCGGCCCAGCAGCATCACGGCGGAGCGAAGGGAGCTCACGGCGGCCGCACTGTCGCCGTCGTGGATCAGGTCAGGCATGTTCCTTAGCGTAACTCATTAGCTGTGCTAAATACCAGCTGGTGGTACACGCGCGAGAAACTGATCACCCGAACGAGTGAGTATGAGGCGGAAAGAGCCGCGAGAGGGCCATGGGTGCCGCGACCCTGCTTGGCATGGGATCGACAGTGCTAAGCCTGCGCATGGACGGTGAGCTGCTCGAGCGGCTCCGCCGGCACGCCGCCAGACGCGGCATGACCGTCCAGGACTACGTGGTCCGAACGCTCGTCCGCGACGACTTCGACGAGCGCTTCCACGCGGCAGTCGACGAGACGGAGAAGTTCTACGGGGCGGACTCCCGCCGCGGTGACCCGGCCGACCGGGTCACCTGACGGGAGTCCGCCCCGCAGGGGTGGAGGCGTACGCGCCTACGTGAGGCCGAGCGCCGGCATCGCGTAGTAGAAGACGAAGACCGCGGACACCACGTACATGGCCGCCGGGACCTCCCTGCCGCGGCCGGCCGCCAGGCGCATCGCGCTGAAGGCGATGCAGCCGATGCCGATGCCGTTGGTGATCGAGTACGTGAGCGGCATCATCAGCATGGCCAGGAAGGCCGGGATGGCGAGCGTGAAGTCGCTCCAGTCGACGTCCCGCACATTGCCCGCGAGGATCAGGAACCCGACCGCGATCAGTGCCGGGGTGGCCGCCTGCGAGGGGACCATCGTCGCCAGCGGCGTCAGGAACAGCGCCACCGTGAAGAGCAGCCCGCTCACCACGCTGGCGAGTCCGGTTCGGGCACCCTCGCCGACGCCCGCCGTGGACTCCACGAAGCAGGTCGAGGCCGAGGAGGAGGTGATGCCCCCGGCGGCGACGGCGACACCGTCGACGAGCAGGACCTTGTTGATGCCCGGGAAGTTGCCGTTCCTGTCCATCAGCTTCGCCTCGTCGCCGACGCCGAGGATGGTGCCCATCGCGTCGAAGAAGCAGGACAGCAGCACGGTGAAGACGAAGAGGACGCCGGTCAGATAACCGACCTTGCTGAAGCCGCCGAGCAGGCTGACCTCACCGACCAGGCCGAAGTCCGGGGACGAGACGGGATTGCCCGGCCACTGAGGGACGGTCAGACCCCAGGCGCCGGCGGGCAGGTCCGCGACCGCGTCGATGACCAGTGCGACCACCGTCATGACGACGATCGAGAGCAGGATCGCTCCCGGTACCTTGCGGACGATCAGCGCGAGGGTCAGCAGCGTGCCGAGGACGAAGACCAGGACGGGCCAGCCGTTGAGGTGGCCGTCGCTGCCGAGCTGGAGCGGCACCGTGGTGTGCGCGGCGTCCGGGATGCGGGAGACGAAGCCCGAGTCGACCAGGCCGACCAGCAGCACGAAGAGGCCGATGCCCATCGCGATGCCCTTGCGGAGCGAGCGCGGCACGGCGTTCATCACGCGCTCGCGCAGCCCGGTCGCGACCAGCAGCATCACGACGATGCCCGCGAGGACGACCATGCCCATCGCGTCCGGCCAGCTCATCCGGGGGGCGAGCTGGAGGGCGACGACGGTGTTGACGCCGAGGCCGGCGGCGAGCGCGATCGGTACGTTGCCGATGACGCCCATCAGGAGCGTGGAGAACGCGGCCGTCAGCACGGTGGCCGTGACGAGCTGGCCCCCGTCGAGCTGGTTCCCGTACATGTCCTTCGCGCTGCCGAGGATGATCGGGTTGAGCACGATGATGTACGCCATCGCGAAGAACGTGGCGAAACCACCACGGACCTCTCGCGCGACCGTCGACCCCCGCTCGGAGATCTTGAAGTAACGGTCAAGGACGCCGTGGGGCTGCTGCGGCGCCGGAGGCTGATCGACCGGAGCGGTGGCCGAGGAGGACATGTAGGACCTTCAGTCGTGCATCGAGGGGATGAAAATCAGACAGATTTAGATGTTCACACGAATAAATCGAGTCACCCGTAAGCAGATTCAGTATGAATACATGAGCGAAAGATCGCTATCTCCGCGCGTAGACCCCTGGGCCGACTGGCCCGCGGCACCCCGGCCGAGGACAGCTCTAGACTGACGGCATGGAGAAGTGGAAACCGAAGCACGAGGCGCCCGAGCCCCTGGAGGGCCCCGTCGTCGCCACCATCACCGGCGGCACGATCCTCTGGTTCGTCCTCTTCCTCGTGCAGGTCCCCTTCTACGGCTGGTTCGACGACCGCGGTCACGCCTGGTGGATCTGGGTCTGCCTGGCCGGCGCCGGACTGGGCCTCATCGGTGTCTGGCTGGTCCGCGGCCGGGACGCGGCGATCAAGCGGGCCGCCGCGCAGGCCGCCGCCGAGGAGTCCACGCCCGGCACCGCGCGCCACTGACGCACTCCCGCTCCCGTACGGCCGCCTGCTCCGGAGGGTCGCCCCGTACGACCGGGGGACCGTTCCGCGCTCCTCCCCGGGTCGGATCTTCCGGCGCCCGGGGGGTGAACCGTCCCGTCCGCCCGTACGGTCGGAATCATGACGCAGCGGGCACTCGACTCCTCCGGTGAGCGACCGGACCCCGTACGGACCTCCCCCGCCCCCGTGCCACCGGGGGGCCTGACCACCGCGGAGGTCGCCGAACGGGTCGCACGGGGCGAGGTCAACGACGTACCGGTCCGCTCGTCCCGCTCCGTCACCGAGATCGTCCGCGCGAACGTCCTCACCCGGTTCAACCTGATCATCGGGGTGCTCTGGGTGATCATGCTGTTCGTCGCGCCGATCCAGGACAGCCTCTTCGGCTTCGTGATCATCGCCAACACGGGCATCGGCATCGTCCAGGAATGGCGCGCCAAGAAGACCCTGGACAGCCTCGCCGTCATCGGCGAGGCGAAACCGACCGTGCGGCGCGACGGGGCCGCCGCCGAGGTCTCCGTCTCCGAGATCGTCCTCGGTGATCTGGTCGAGCTCGGCCCCGGGGACAAGGCCGTCGTCGACGGCACCGTCGTCGAGGCCGACAGCCTGGAGATCGACGAGTCACTGCTGACCGGTGAGGCCGACCCCGTCGTCAAGCGGCCCGGCGACCCGGTGATGTCCGGCAGCTTCGTCGTCGCGGGCGGCGGGGCGTTCACCGCCACCAAGGTCGGCCGCGAGGCGTACGCCGCGCAGCTCGCCGAGGAGGCGTCCCGCTTCACCCTCGTCCAGTCCGAACTGCGCAGCGGGATCAGCACGATCCTCAAGTACGTGACGTGGATGATGGTGCCGACGGCGATCGGACTGATCATCAGCCAGCTGGTCGTCAAGGACGACAACTTCAAGGACTCCGTCGCCCGCACGGTCGGCGGCATCGTCCCGATGATCCCCGAGGGCCTGGTCCTGCTCACCTCGGTGGCCTTCGCGATCGGTGTCATCCGGCTCGGCCGCAAGCAGTGCCTGGTGCAGGAGCTTCCCGCCATCGAGGGCCTGGCACGGGTCGACATCGTCTGCCTGGACAAGACGGGGACCCTCACCGAGGGCGGCATGGACGTCACCGAGGTCCGCCCGCTGAACGGCTCCGACGAGGACTACGTACACCGGGTTCTGGGGGCCCTCGGCGCCTCCGACCGACGGCCCAACGCGAGCCTCCAGGCCATCATCGACGCCTACCCGGACGACGAGGGCTGGGACGTCA
This sequence comes from Streptomyces sp. NPDC005752, assembly GCF_040630715.1. Classification (NCBI taxonomy): domain Bacteria; kingdom Bacillati; phylum Actinomycetota; class Actinomycetes; order Kitasatosporales; family Streptomycetaceae; genus Streptomyces; species Streptomyces sp. NPDC005752. The sequence goes on from NZ_JBEXYB010000025.1 coordinate 47,617, forward strand.
CGCGGACCGTGCCCTTCTCCTCGGCCCGCAAGTACAGCGGCGCCGCCTTCGCCGAGGGGAGCGGCGACGCGTCCGCCTGGCTGCTCGGCGCCCCCGACGTGCTGCTGCCCCCGGACGACCCCGCCCTGGCCGAGACCGTGCACCTCAACGAGCAGGGGCTGCGGGTCCTGCTCCTCACCCGGGTGCAGGGCGAGCTGGACGCCCCGGACGCCGCCTCCGAGGCCGTACCCACCGCGCTCGTCGTCCTGGAGCAGCGGCTGCGCCCCGACGCCGGGGAGACCCTGGCCTACTTCGACGACCAGAACGTCGCGGCGAAGGTCGTCTCCGGCGACAACGCCGTCTCGGTCGGCGCGGTGGCCCGGAAGCTGGGGATGCCGGGCGCCGAGCACGCCCTGGACGCCCGCCGCCTCCCCGGGGACCGCGACGAGATGGCGACGGAGATCGAGCGCAACGCGGTCTTCGGCCGCGTCACCCCGCAGCAGAAGCGGGACATGGTCGGGGCCCTCCAGTCACGGGGGCACACGGTCGCGATGACCGGTGACGGCGTCAACGACGTGCTGGCGCTCAAGGACGCCGACATCGGGGTGTCGATGGGCTCGGGCTCCGAGGCGACCCGCGCGGTGGCCCAGATCGTGCTGCTGAACAACAGCTTCGCGACGCTGCCGTCGGTCGTGGCCGAGGGCCGCCGGGTCATCGGCAACATCACCAGGGTCGCGACCCTGTTCCTGACGAAGACCGTCTACTCGGTGCTGCTGGCGATCCTGGTGGTGTGCTTCCAGGTGGAGTACCCGTTCCTGCCGCGCCACCTGACGCTGCTGTCCACGCTGACGATCGGCGTCCCGGCGTTCTTCCTCGCACTCGCCCCCAACAAGGAGCGGGCCCGGCCGCACTTCGTACGCCGCGTCATGCGCTACGCGATCCCGTCAGGGACCATCGCGGCGGCGGCCACCTTCGCCACCTATCTGCTGGCCCGCCACCACTACGCCGGGACGGGGGCGCTGGACGCGGAGACGAGCGCGGCGACGCTCACGCTGTTCCTGGTCTCCATGTGGGTCCTGGCGATCATCGCCCGCCCGTACACATGGTGGCGGATCGCCCTGGTCGCGACGATGGGCCTGTGCTTCCTCATCGTGCTCGCCGTGCCGTGGCTCCAGCACTTCTTCGCGCTGAAGCTGGTGGGGACGACCATGCCGTGGGCCGCGGTGGGGATCGCGGCGGTCGCGGCGGCCGTCCTTGAACTGGCCTGGAGGCTGGTCGGCCGCCGCTTTCCCACATAGATCGTGAAGGGCTTGCCCTGGTGCTACTTCACGTCGACGAAGTCACCCGCGGCCGTGACGGTCGGGGTGGTGGACGTACCGGCGAAGCTGTAACGCCAGTAGCCGTCCACGGATGCCGTGGTGGTGGTCTTCAGCTCACCGGTGCTGTTCGACTTGATGGTCTTGACCGTGGTGTAGGTGCTGCTGGTCTTCTTGCGGAACTGCAGCTTGACGGACTGCCCGGTGTAGCCCTTGTAGGTGCCGGTCTCCCAGTTGGCGCGCGAGAGCTTGCCGGTGACCGTGATGGTCTTGCCCTTCTTGACGGGCTCCGGGGAGGCGTTGACGGTCACCTTCGAGAGGCGCTGGACACGGGCCTTGGAGAAGTAGTCGTCGTACGCGAACGAGTTGTCACCGGCGAGCGCACCGGCGGTGACGTGCCAGGTGCCGGCCAGCGCGTTCATGTACAGGTCCGCGCCGGGGACGATCGTGATCGTCAACTTGCAGGTGGCGGTGGTGGCGCTGGAGTTCGTGCAGGTCGCGAATTCCTCGTTCGGCGCCACCCAGCCGTCCACGTCCGTCTCGACGTCCGAGCCGTGCCACAGGTCGATGTAGGCGTCGGTGATGCCGGAGGGGTGCGAGGCGGTCAGCGAGACGGTGATCTTCTTCGAGGCCGTCGTGCCGAGGACGATGTCCTTGCCACCGTTGATGACGACCTTGGAGATCACGGGCTCCGACACGGCGGCGCGCGACCTCGCGAGCGGGGCCTTGGTCCCGAGGCCGAACACCTCGGCAGCGGTGGGCTTGTCCAGGCTCGGAACGGCCTGGTCGCCCGCCTGCGCCGCCGGAACGGCGAGAGCGGACAGAGCCAGGGCGCCGGAAACGGCGGCGACAGTGGCACGAATACGCATGTGTTCCCCAAGTGGAGAAGGGGGCCCGTGGCAAGTCCCGCGGCCGACGGTCCCCATGTGGTCTGTGAGTCTGCTGACTCCACAGACCAAGACAGGTCACACACGTGAAAGGTTGTGCCCACTCGGCGACTTTCCTGTGAAGATCACATCAACTGTGCGGCTCCTTGCTGAGCTACAACCGCACGCCTTCGCACCGACGCCGGCATCAGGCGCATGATCTCCTGGACGCAGAGGAGGACACCGATGATCGACCCGCTCACCGGAGTGGTCGTGGTCGCGGCCGTGGGAGCGGCGCTGGCGTTCGTCAGCGACCGGGCCCTCCGCAGACGGAAGCGCGCCTTCGTGGACCGCTACGGAACCTACGACGGATTCCGGACGCAGGTGGACGCGGACGAGGTCCGCACCGTACGCGGCGCGCGAGGAGACGTCGCGGCGGTCAAGTTCGTCCGTGACCGCCACCCCCTCGCCTCGCTCGCCCACGCGCACCGGTACGTCAAGGAGCTGTGAGCCCCGGCGCCGGGCCGCTCAGTCGAACCAGCGGTCCCGGGCCAGCTCCTCCGTACGCGACGGGTCCTCCAGCAGCGCGGCCACCTCGAAACGGCGCGGCCACTGACCGGCGGCCCAGGCGAGACCGGCCGCTACGCCCTCCAGGGTGGACGCGTGGACCACCCCGTCCGGGGTGCGGCGCCAGTCCAGTTCCACACCGCCCGCGCGCAGTTCACCGTGCTCGACGTAGGTGTCGGGGGTCCCGGCGCCGAGCAGGATGCGGACCGAGTCCGGCACCCGGTGCTCCTCGCCCTCCGTCGTCACCACGGCCTCGACACTCTCGCCGAGCCGCCGCACCTGGAGCAGGTCCGCCAGCTCCGCCGCCCGCGCCGGGGCCACCGGCAGCAGCGGGAGGCCGCCGGTCAGCGGCAGCAGGTCGGGGGCGTCGGCGATCACGACGTCCGCCGCGTCGGCGACCCGCACCTCGTCGTCCACGACGGCCCGCAACTCGTCGGGCAGCGTGACCTGGTCGGGGTCCAGCTCGGCCAGCGCCGTGTAGAGGGAGTGCAGCTGCACCGGCCCGACGGGACGCTCCTCGTCCGCGAGCCGCCCCAGCAGCTCGGCCGCCCCGCCCGGCTCGTCCAGGAGCGCGGCCACCGAGGTCCGTACGCCGAGTGCGCGCAGCACCTGCGCGTCGTCGAAGCCCGTCGCGTCGGCGGAGTCGTACAGGCCCTCCAGCCGCGGGTCTCCGCCGGCCGCCCGCAGACCGGCCGGGCGGCGGCCGTCGAGCACGGGGTGGTCGCGCAGCCACCACGCGGTGTAGGGCCGTACCGACTGGGTCGTACCGTCCGGGAGCAGCACCCGCACCGGCTGGGTCAGCGCGTCGCGCAGCGGTGGCCTGGCCAGCATCGCCAGCGCCTGCGGCCAGGCGTCGTCGTCGACGAGGTCCAGGTCGCGCACGGCGACGAGTTCGGTGGCGACCGGCGGTACCGGGGTGTCCGGGAGCTGGTCCAGGACGTCCTCGCACCACACGTCCACGGCGTCGAGCAGACCGGCGTCGTCGGGCTCGGCGAAGTCGCTGTCGCGGGGATCCAGTTCGTCCGGGTCCAGGACGACGTCGGTGGCCCGTACGAGGGCGAAGGTGGCCAGAACCCCGCAGGCGGTCAGGGGCTGTTCGCCCCAGCGCCCGGTCAGCTCCGCGTCGCACAGGGCGAGTTCACCCTCACGCATCACCTCGGCGAAGGGGCTGCCCGGAAGCACCAGTTCACCGGCGGGTGCCGGCTCCCCGTCCTCGTCGGGCAGGGCCAGCGCGCCCAGCCAGGGCTCGTCACCGGGTGCCAGGTCGGCGTCGCGTACGAGCGTGAGGACGGTGTCGGCGAGCTCGTCCCCGTCCAGGGCGTCCTCGTCCCAGATCTCACCCGCGTCCAGCGAACCCGCGACGGCGGCCCGGACCTGCGGCGTCGTCAGGACGGCCCGGGGGGTGGCGGGCAGGGCGCCGAGCTTCTCCAGCAGCGGGTGGGCGGCGTCCGGGTGGGCCACCTTCAGCCCGAGCCTGGCCAGCCTCGCGAGGACCGGTGCGGTCAGTGCGTCGGGCAGCGGCAGGAGTACCTGACGGGGCCCGATGGTGGTGCGCGGCGGCGCATCCGCGGCGCCCGCGAGGGGGACGGGAAGGCCGGAGAGCCGGTCGGGGTCGACACCGGCCAGGCTGTCGTACAGCCGCCGCCACCAGTCGGGGTCCCGTTCCAGACCGGCCAGCCGGTCGACAGCCTCGGTCAGGGGGACACGGGCGACACCGAGCGTGCGCAGCTCGGTGCGGCGCTCCAGCCCGGCGGGCAGCAGACAGGGCAGGACCTCGGCGAGCACCCGTACGGTCTCCGCGCCCACACCCTCGACGACCTCGGCCTCGACCGGCCGGAGCGCGGTGGTCTCCGGGCGCGGGGCCCCGGAACCGTCCCAGTCGTCCCACTGCGCCGTCGCCTCGGCAGGGTCGCGGGGCACGGCGGCTTCGAGGAAGGCGACCCGGGGCAGCCGCTCCAGGATCGCGGCCCGCAGAGCGCCGTCGAGCCGCCCCTTGCCGAGCACCCCCGGCACCAGCGCGATCGTGAGGGCGGACACGGGCTCCCACCCGGCGAGGAGCTCCGCGTACGCGTCGGCCGCACGCTGCACCAGGAAGTCGGTGAGCGGGCCCGGCGCCGGGTGCCGCCGGGTGGTGTCGAGGGGCAGCGAGGCGATCAGCAGCGCGGGGACGCCCAGCGGCTCGTCGGTGGGCGTCGGGGCGTGCACCACGGGGGCGGTGCGGGGGTGCTGAGGCGCCCCCTCCTCGTCGACGGGCACGGCCCACGTCACCGACCAGTGCGGACGCAGCCGCTCCTCGACGGGCCGGTCGGCGAGCAGCGCGGGTTCGACGGGTCCCTCGCCCGAGACGGTGCGCCAGCGGTGGAGACCGTGCACGGAGTCGTCGACGTGCGTGTACGGGCCGTGCTGCGAGCGGCGCAGCGTGCGTGCGTCGCCGGGGGTGCCCCCGGGGGTCTCGATCACCACCTCGTCGAGGCCGGACAGTGTGAGGAGCAGGGCGTCGTCGACACCGTCGAGGAGCCTGCCCACGAGGTCCTCGGCGACGCCGTCGCGCAGCGGCAGGACGACGACCGTGTCGTAACCGTCCGGCGCGGTCCCCTCGGCGGGCAGCGGGAGCCGGAGCAGCGGTACGTGCCCGTCGCGGCGGCGCAGCTCGTCACCGAGGCCGGGGCTGCCGACGGCGGCCTGCCGCGCGAGGTCACGTGCCTCCGCGAGGGACCAGCGGACGCCGCCGTGACGCCCGATCACGGCGGGCTCGTCGCTGACGGCCAGCACGGCGGCGAAGCCGACACCGAACCGGCCGACGGCCGACTCGTGCCCCTCGCGCTTGGCGGAGGCGCGCAGCGTGCTGAGCGACTCGACGCCGGTCGCGTCCAGGGGGGCTCCGGTGTTGGCCGCCGCCAAGACGGCGGGACCACCGTCGGACGCCGGGTGCAGGGTGAGGCGGAGCCGGCCGGGGACGCCCGCGCGGGCTGCGGCGTCGGCTGCGTTCTGGGCGAGTTCGACGACGAGCCGGTCGCGGTATCCGCCGAGTGCCAGGTCCTCCTCGGCGTTGGCGTCCTCCCGGAAGCGGGCGGGGCCGGCGCCCCAGGCGTCGAGCACGCCGCGCCGCAGTCGCGCCGTCCCGAACGGATCGGCCCCCTCGGTCGCATTCATGCCCACGCTCGTACTCCGCTCTTCCGGTGACCCGTGTGACGCCCAGTGTGCGCCCGAAGGTACCGCGACCGGGAAGCCGGTGATCGCCGCCCGCGTCCGGACCAGGTCAGCGCGGCACACAAAGCGGGCGTGGCCGGATCGGGCCCGTCCGGCGACCGGGGTGAATCCGGCGACCGGGCCTGCCCGGGCACGCGGGGCCGACCAGGCACCGCAGCGGCGGGGGCCGCCGGCGAAGGCCCGGGCCCACCGACGGGCCGCCCCACCGAACCGGAGTCCTCAGCGGGGAACCGCGCCCGTCCGGCACCCGCCGGCCGCCGCGAACGCCCGGGGTGCCGCGGCAGGGAGCGTCAGGAGTGACCCAGGTCCTCCGTCGAGCCGTCCGGCAGGACCGGGACCGAGCCGGAGTCCTCGGCCGGACGCAGCGGATAGTCGTCGACCTGGAGTGTGTCCAGCGCGTGCGGCGTCGGCTTCGGCGGCTTCGGCATGACCGCCGCCTCGGAGTGCCCCCCACAGCCGTACGACAGGGAGACGACCCGGCCGTCCGCGGGGGCGAACTCGTTCGCGCAGACCCCGAAGGCCTGCTTCAGCGAGCCCGCCATCGGCACCAGGAACGCACAGGTGACGCAGGACGCCGGCGCGGCCTGCGCCATGGGTGTCTTCGCGCCGAACTCCTCGTCCCACCGGTCGGCGGCCTGCCGCAGCCCGTACCTGGACAGCACCCGCGCCCGGCGCGTTCCCAGCTCGTCCGCGACCGCGGCGATCGAACCGCGGCTCGTCCCGGGCGGCGGCGTCAGCTCCGCGTCCTCCGCGTCGGCGAGGGCGGCGAGCTCCTGCGACACCTCGGAGACGGCGGAGTTCGGCAGAGGCTCGTCCTCGCCCGTCCAGCCGGGCTCCAGGCGCGGGTCCTCCGCCTCGGTGGGCAGCAGGTCGCCGGGGCCCATGTCGCCGGGCCGCAGCCGTTCGCTCCAGGGCAGCCACTCGGGGGCGAGGAGCGCGTCGGATCCGGGCAGCAGCACCGTTTCGTCAAGGGTGACGTTCTTGGCGCGGGAGGCCCTGGCGACCGTCACCGCCCAGCGCCAGCCCCGGTAGCCGGGCTCCTTGGCCTCGAAGTAGTGCGTGACGACCCGGTCCCCCTCGGAGACCAGCGCCACGTGCTCACCCACCACTCCGGGCGCGGCGGCCTCCTCGGCCGCAGCGCGTGCGAGGTCTACCGCCTCGGCGCACAGACGGTCAGGGGCGGGGGTACGGGCCGTACGGCTTCGCGTCGTCGCAGCACTCACAGGTCTCGCTTCTCTCCATACGCCGTCTCACGAGCGCGCCAGCAGCTCCATCGATGTCCGATTTCGGCCATGACAGTCGTGGGCGGAGCGGACCTGGGGGCCGCGTCGACGTCCACACCCGTTGTGCCTGCCTCGGGCGCGCCTTCTGCCACCCATTCTGCGGGATCGCGGAGAGGCGCGCGGCCAAGAACAACCGCCGGTGGCGCGTGAGTGCACGCTACCCTCTCCGCCGCCCCGCGCCCACCTGCCCGTCCCAAACTGGACCGGAACCCTTGTGGATCAGCTCACGGAGCACCGGCGGGCCGAGCCCGGTTCGTCCGGGATAGGCGGTGTGTCCCGGACGTATCCCGGCCGTTCCCCCGCCGTGGGCGACTCACCCGACGGAGCGGCGGCCGCCACGCCCCGGCCCGATCATGGGTTCATGACGGCGGGGGGTGGGGCACTATGACCACGTGGCTGCCGCCAGGTCGTCCGACGGATCCGGTCCGCTCCGCAGGGCGGGCCGGGCGATGGGCCGTGCCCTGCGCGCCCCCTTCACCGGCACCGCGCGCGGCATCCGCAAGGCGACCCACGCCCACGGCGCGGGCGAGTCGGGGCTCGGCAAGCTGATCGAGCTCCACGCGGTCAACGGCGCCGGTGACGTCATGATCACCGTCGCGCTCGCCTCGACGGTGTTCTTCTCCGTACCGACGGACGAGGCCCGCGGACGCGTCGCCCTCTACCTGGCCGTCACGATGGCCCCCTTCACCCTGCTCGCCCCGGTGGTCGGCCCCCTCCTGGACCGCCTGCCGCACGGCCGCCGCGCCGCGATGGCCGGCGCGATGTTCGCCCGGGCGGTGCTCGCGATCACGATGTCGGGTGCGGTGGCCACGGGCGGCCTGGAGCTCTATCCGGCGGCGCTCGGCGTCCTGGTCTGCTCGAAGGCGTACGGAGTGGTGCGCAGCGCCGTCGTGCCCCGTCTCCTGCCACCCCGCTTCTCCCTGGTGAAGGCCAATTCGCGGGTCACCCTGGCCGGGCTGCTCGCCACGGGCGTGGCGGCACCGATCGGGGCGGGGCTGCAGAGCATCGGATCGGCCTGGCCGCTCTACGGCGCCTGTGCGATCTTCCTCGGCGGGACGGTCCTCGCCTTCACGCTGCCGCACAAGGTCGACTCCGCGAAGGGCGAGCGCAAGGCCCGTCTCGTCGTCCCCCACGAGGAGACGGCCCGCCCGGTCGTCACCGGTGCCAGGACCAAGGGCGGCCGGAGCGGCAGCACGCGGATCGGCAGGAGGGGCGGGCGGGAGAAGCCACCGGGGCTGCGGTCCGTCGGGCCGTCCGTCCTGCACGGCCTCCAGGCCAACGCCGCGCACCGCGCGCTCTCCGGCTTCCTCATCTTCTTCCTGGCGTTCCTGCTGCGCGAGCACCCCCTGGCCGGGCAGAGCGCCGCGGTCTCCCTCGGCATCGTCGGCGTCGCGGCCGGAACCGGCAACGCCTGCGGCACGGCGGTGGGCTCATGGCTCAGGGCACGCGGCCCCGAGGTGATCGTGGCGACGGTGCTGGGACTCGCCCTGGGGGTGGCGGTGCTGGCCGCGGTCTTCTTCAGCACGCTGATGGTCGCGGCGCTCGCCGCGGTCGCCGGTTTCACCCAGGCGCTGTCGAAGCTGTCGCTGGACGCGATGATCCAGCGCGATGTGCCGGAGGAGGTGCGCACCTCGGCCTTCGCGCGATCGGAGACGCTGCTCCAGATGTCCTGGGTGGTCGGCGGCGCGATCGGAATCGCGCTCCCCCTCAACGGAGTACTCGGCATGTCCGTCGCCGCCGGGCTCCTCGCCCTCGGCGCGGCCGCCTCCGTACGGGGCCTCCTGGGGGCCGCACGGCGCGGCTCACCGCACCCCCGCGTGGCATGAGCGGCACCGACCGATAACCTTCGGCGCATGACCGTTGCGTTCTTCTCCGGTAAGGGCCGTCGAATCGGCGTCGCTCTTGGTGCCGTGTCCGCGGGACTTCTTGTCCTGTCCGCCTGCGACAAACCGACGCCGCTCGCCACCGTGACGGTCGGCGACAACTCGGTGAGCTCCGAGGCCGCCTGCTACAACGACGGCAACGCCCTCAAGGAGTCCGAGATCCAGGGCTGCCTGAACAAGAAGGCGGAGAAGTCCGTCAAGGTCGCCATGGACGACAAGGTCCGCTTCGGCGTCGACCCCGAGGTCGCGGACAACGGCTGGTCCCTGTTCATCAACGGCCAGCAGGCCGAGCAGGAGCCGTACAAGCGGACCTACCGGTCGATCCCCGGCAGCGCCTTCTTCGCCAGCCAGACGGGCGAGACCACGGCGGACAAGACGCAGGTCAGCATCGTCGAGACCAAGGGCCAGAAGCTCACGGGCATCTGGCACTTCCAGCTCACGAAGACGTCCTGACCCCCTGACCCCGAGGACCTCCGCCGTGCGGATGCTTGTCGTGACCGCTGTCCCGGCCGAACGGGACGCGGTCACGCGTGCGTTCGGGGGTGAGCCGCGGATACGTGAGGTGCCGGGCGCCGAGCTGCACCGGGCCGGCCCCTTCGACGTCCTCTCGGGCGGCGCCGGACCGGCCGCCGCAGCCGCCGCCACCGCCTTCGCCCTGGCCGCCGCGCCCGCCTCGGCCCCTTACTCGCTGGTCTTCTCGGCCGGCATCGGCGGCGGTTTCGCACCCGCCGCGCCCGTCGGCTCCCTCGTCGTGGCGACCGGCATCGTCGCCGCGGACCTGGGCGCCGAGACCCCGGACGGATTCGTGCCCGTCACCGGTCTCGGCTTCGGCAGGGACACCTTCGCACCGCCCGGAGACCTCGTACGGGACGTGGCGGAGGCGACCGGAGCGGTGCGGGGCACGGTCCTCACCGTCTCCACCGTGACCGGCAGCGCGGCCCGCACCGCCGAGCTGCTGGCCGCGCATCCCGGAGCCGTCGCCGAGGCCATGGAGGGCTTCGGCGTCGCGGAGGCCGCCGACCGGTTCGGCGTGCCGGCGCTGGAGCTCCGGGCCGTATCGAACACCGTGGGGCCGCGCGACCGCGAGGCCTGGCGCATCGGCGACGCCCTGACGGCGCTCACCGAGGCGTTCGGCAAGACCGCACCCGTAGTGGAAAGTTGGACCCGGCATGACCGACTCGACCGACACCGTGACTGACACCGCCGCCGGCTCCGCGGGCGCACCGCCCGCCGCGCTGCGGATCGCCTTCTCGCCGTGTCCGAACGACACCTTCGTCTTCGACTCCTGGGCGCACGGAAGGGTCCCCGGCGCGCCCGCCCTCGACGTCACCTTCGCCGACATCGACCTCACCAACGGCATGGCCGAGCGCGGCGAGTTCGACGTGCTGAAGGTCTCCTACGCCGTCCTGCCCTGGGTGCTGGACGAGTACGCGCTGCTGCCGTGCGGCGGAGCCCTCGGGCGTGGCTGCGGGCCGCTGGTCCTCACGAAGGAGGCGGGCGCGGACCTGACAGGGAAGACCGTCGCCGTGCCGAGCGAGCGCTCCACCGCTTATCTGCTCTTCCGGCTGTGGGCTGCCGAGGTCGTGCCGGACGGAGTGGGCGAGATCGTCGTCATGCCGTTCGACGAGATCATGCCCGCGGTGCGCGACGGCCGGGTGGACGCCGGGCTCGTGATCCACGAGGCACGCTTCACCTACCGGAACTACGGCCTGCACAGCCTCGCCGACATGGGCGAGCACTGGGAGCAGACCACCGGCCTGCCGATCCCGCTCGGCGCCATCATCGCCAAGCGCTCGCTGGGCGAGGAGACGCTGGACCGGCTGTCGGAATCGATCCGCACGTCGGTGCGGATGGCCTGGGACGACCCGGAGCGCTCACGTCCGTACGTCCAGGAGCACGCCCAGGAGATGGACCCGGCCGTGGCGGACCAGCACATCGGGCTCTACGTGAACGAGTTCACCGCCGACCTCGGCGAGAACGGCTACGCGGCCGTCCGCGGCCTGCTGACCCGGGCGGCGGCCGAGGGGCTCGTCCCGGCACTGGCCCCGGACGCGCTGGCGTTCACCGCACGCTGACAGCGCGGGCCGGGCCTCGCGGGCCCGGCCCGGCCGTCACACGTCGAGCTGGTCGGCGACCGCCCTCAGCAGGCCGGCGACCTTCGCGCCGGCGGCCTTGTCGGGGTAGCGGCCCCGCTCCAGCATGGGCGTGATGTTCTCCAGGACCGTGGTCAGGTCCTGCACGATCGACGCCAGCTCGTCCGGCCTGCGCCTCTGCGCCGCCGCGACGGACGGCGTGGGGTCGAGGACCACCACGGAGAGGGCCTGGTCACCCCGCTGGCCCGCGACCACACCGAATTCGACGCGCTGACCGGGCTTGAGGGCCTCGACGCCGTCGGGGAGTACTGAGGAGTGGACGAAGACGTCGGCGCCGTCGTCGCGCGAAAGAAAGCCGAAGCCCTTTTCCGAATTGAACCATTTGACCTTACCCGTGGGCACGTCTGTCCTCGTCCTCGTACTCGTCGGTGTGCGCGGGAGAGCCGCGAAACGGCTCCGGATAGCAGTACAGCGGGTCCGAGACCCGCCAAGTCCCAGGCTAATGGCCCAGGGGCCGGACACAAGACGTCGCCGGATGGTTCCGCCGAGCTGGGAACTACCCTTGCCGGGTGAGTACTACTCCTTCCGGCGCAGGCGACCGGCTCGTACAGGTCGGCGCGATCGTCTTCTTCCTCGGCGCCCTGGCCACCCTGGTCACCGTCGCGCCGCTGTTCCTGGGCACCGAACCGTTCCCGCCCATCGCCTACGCGGTGTGCATGCTGATGGGTCTGGGCTTCCTGATCGCGGCGGCGGGGGTGGTGCGCTCGGTGTGGAAGAACTCCCCGAAGCGCGCCGCCGCGAGGTAGCGGACGGGCCCGCCCGCCCTCACCCTCGGCCGGGGAGTCAGGCCGCCGAGACGGTGCTCAGCCAGGCGGGGAACGCCGTGAGGTCCGGAAGGATCACGTCGGCTCCAGCAGCGCGGAGCTCCTCCTCGTCGCACGGCCCGGTGGTGACACCGACCGACAGGGCGTTCGCAGCGCGCGCCCCCCGTACGTCACCGGTGTGGTCGCCGACGTAGATCCGCGCGCCGTGCTCCAGGAGTGCCTCCGCCTTGCCTTCGGCCCAGAGCCCGCCGATCAGCACGTCCGTCGCGATGCCGAGGTGCGCGAGGTGGAGCTTGGCGTTCGGCTCGTACTTGGCGGTGACGACCATCGCCCGCCCGCCGAGCGCCTGGACGGCCTCCACGGCCTCACGGGCGCCGGGGAGCGCGGTCGTCGGCGTGATCGCCGTGTCCGGGTAGATGGCGCGGTACCGGTCGCACGCACCGGCTGTCGCGTCGGCCGGGAACCAGTTCACCATCTCGTCCTCGAGCGGCGGACCGAGCCGGCTGACCACCAGGTCCGTGTCGATGTACACACCCGTCTCGGCGGCCAGTGCCTCGTAGGCGGCCTTGATGCCGGGCCGGGAGTCGATGAGCGTCATGTCGAGGTCGAAACCGACCGTCAAGGTGTGTGTGGGCATAGCACCCATTGTGCCGACCTCCCGGGCAAGGACGTCGGGCCCGTCCGTCACCGGCCGCGGCGAGGGGCCCGGGGGCTCCTGACCGCTCCACGGCGTGCAGAATCACGGCACCCGCCCGCTCCTGCCGAGGAATGAGAGTTGACCCCGCACTCCCTGGCGTTCTACGTCCACACCGTCACCACCGGCACCGTGCTCGGCCTTCGGCCCGACGACCCTCCCGGCCGGGTCGCCGCGGTGCTGGGGACGGACTTCGCCGAGAACACCTTCGACGAGTGGGCGATGCTCCGCGACCACGGCCTGGCGGAGTTCCACTTCCACCGCGCGAGCGCCCGCGCCCCGTGGGCGGGGCACCACTTCAGCCTCCAGGTGCACCGGCTCGCCCGCCGTGACCGTACGATCCCGGGCGAGGTGCTCCGCGCCCGCTACGGGCGCTTCGCCCCCCGGCTCCGGTTCGAGAAGCTGCGGGGCCTCCTGCACCGTCGCGGTGTTCCCCTGCTGGAGGTCCCGGAGTACGCGGGGAACGCTCCGTACTACCGCACCTTCTGGCAGCCCGGGTCGCGGACGGCCGTCTCCTTCGTCGCGACCCACGGCGAATACAGCACACCGGGCAGCCTGCGGGTCGGCGACGTGTACCGGATCCACGCGCCCGTGACCGCCCAGGAGGTGGAACTGCGCAGGGAACGGGCCCGCTGACGCGGGCACTCGGGCCGTCGTGGGCACCCCGGGGCGCTTCCGGGCCTGTGCGGCGTCCCGGGCCTGCGGGCACTTCCGGGCCTGTGGAGCTTCCGGGCCTGTGGAGCGCGGTGTCAGGTCCGCGCCCCACAGGCGGTTCAGGGGGGTGTGCACGGTTCCGGTGACCGCCCGTGCAGGGTTTCGGCGCCGCGTACCCGCGCCTCCGGTCCGCACGCCGGCCTCAGTCGCCGGACGTCATCCGTAGTACCGCCAGCCGCGTCAGCTCACGGCTCTGCGGCTCGGTGTCGAGGGACCGGTGCAGGGCCAGCCCCTCGATCAGCGCGTCCAGCTGGCGGGCTGTGTCCGGTTCGAAGTGCTGCTCCAGCAGACGGCGGCTGCGGTTCATCCAGGCGTGGGTGAGCTCTCGGTACTCGTCGCGCCGCGCGGCGAGCGTGTAGAGCTCCTGGGTGAGGACGAGGTCCCGGCGGGGCCCCTCGGAGAGCACGTGGATCAGGTCGGTGACGGCTTCCCGGGCCTCGTCGGGTGTGCCGGCCCGGCCCAGGTACAGCTCGAAGACGGCCACGATGTGGTCGGCGAAGAGGGTGAAGGCCTCGCGCAGCAGATCGTCGATGCCGCTGAAGTGATACGTCATCGAGCCCAGCGGCACATCGGCGCGCCCGGCGACCTTGCGGTGGGAGACGCCGACCACACCCTCCTCGGCGATGTGGTCGAGCGTGGCGGCGAGGATGCGCTCGCGGCGCTGCGGATCCGTGCGTCCGGTGGCCATGGGACGGCCGGTCAGACGCTGCGGACGACGCGGGCGGGGTTGCCCACCGCGACGACGCCGGCGGGGATGTCCTTCGTGACCACGGCGCCCGCACCGATCACGGAGTCGTCCCCGATGGTCACCCCGGGGCACACGATGACGCCGCCGCCGAGCCAGACGTTGTCCCCGATGGTGATGGGGAGCGCGGCCTCCAGCTTGTCCCGGCGCGGGCCCGGCTCCACGGGGTGGGTGGGCGTGAGGAGCTGGACGTTGGGGCCGATCTGGCAGTCCTCACCGATGGTGATGCGCGCGACGTCCAGCGCGGTGAGGTGGTAGTTGACGAAGGTGCGGGCGCCGATGCTGATGTTGCTGCCGTAGTCGACGTAGAGCGGCGGGCGCAGGTCCACGCCCTCGCCCACGGAGTCCAGGAGCTCGGCCAGGATCGTACGGGCCGCACCGGAGTCCTCCGTGCAGGCGGCCTGGTAGCGCGACGCGAGCCGCACCGCCCGCTGCTGCCTCCGGGCGATCTCCGGGTCGTCGGCGACGTAGAGGTCACCGGCGAGCATGCGCTCGTGGTTGGTGCGCGGATCGTTGGCGAAGTAGTCCGTCGGCATGCGTACGATCGTACACCCCCGAAGTGTACGAACGTACGCTCGAAACCCGCACCCGCCCGCGGGCGGGGCTCATCCCCGCAGCCTGCGTGCCCGCCACACCAGATACGCCGCCGAGGCCACCGCCGCCACCCGCACCACCACGGGCCACACGTCCGTCATCGCGTCACCCACCGCGTCCTCGGCGAGGGGCTCGCCCCAGCGGCCGTCCATACGCCCCCACACCCAGACGAAGGCGCCCGCCACGACCACGCCCGGCAGGCCCATCGCGACCCACTTGGCCTCCGCGCGCGAGAACTTCCGTGAGCTGTAGGCCAGCAGCCAGCCACCCGCGAGCGCCAGCCACGACCCGAGCACGGCTCCGGCCACCAGCAGGGCGGCGGCCAGCAGCAGCAGCGGGTTCGAGAGGCGCGGCCGTGCGGCCACCTCGGCGCCTTCGACGGCCCGCCGGGGACGCAGTCGCAGCCTCATCCGGGGCCGGGGCGGCGGAGCCGGCACGGCATCCTTCCCGTCGGCCACCTTCCCGGACTCCTCCTCGCCCTCCGGGGCGCGGGGTCCGGGCGGCTTCGGTGCGCCCGGGGCTCCAGGGCCGCCCGGTGCCTTCGACGTGCCGGGCAGCCCGAACAGCTCCGGGCTCTCCAGCCCGCCCACGAACCCCGGCACGGCAGTGCCGGGACCCATGGGCCCCTGCGCACCCTGCGCGCCCTCACCGAACGGCCCGGGCTCGATCCGCCACCACTCGGGCTCACCCTCAAAGGGCTCACCCACGGCCGGGGCTTGGCCGAGGCCCGCCATGTGTGGAGCGGACGCCGACGGCCAGTCGGAGCCGGGCTCCGCCGTCGCGTCGGACGACGCACCCTCGGGTGCCGCACGCCGGGGTGCGGCACCCTTGCCCGACGCACCCTTGCCCGACGCACCCTTGCCCGACGCGCCTTGGCCCGACTCGCCCTTGCGCGACACGTCTTTCCGGAGCATCCCCCGCCGTGCCCGTGGCACGGCGCGCGGGCGCTCGGCATCCGTCACCGCGTCCGCCCGGGGCGACGGCAGCGTCACCGCTCCGTCGCCCGACTCGCCAGCCGCGGCGACGAGTTCGTCCGGCGCTCCGAGCCTGCCGATGATGCGCCGGACCACCGCCGGAGAGTCCGAACCGTCCGTGCCACGCTGCCGGTCGATCTCGCCCCGCAGGGTCGCGACGAGCCTCATCCGGGCCCCCGAGGAAAGCTGTTGCTGCTGCGCCAGGTCACCGACCCGGCTGAGGTAGTCGTAGACGAGCCGGTCGCTCTCGATCCCCACGCGCTGGTTCTCCCTCCACACGCCCTGCCCCGACGGTAGCGTTCCAGGGGCTACCGTGGGACGGATGGGGACGACCACACCACCGCGCACGCTCGCCGAGGCTCTGCGCGCCCGGGGCGACGAATCGCTGGCGGGGCTGCTGCGTGCCCGCCCCGACCTGCTGAACCCCGTGCCGAACGACATCACCCAGCTGGCGACCCGGGCCGGCACACGGGCCTCCGTCGTCCGCGCGCTGGAACACCTCGACCGCTTCGCCCTGCAGACCGCGGAGGCGCTGGCCGTCGCGCCGGACCCCGCTCCGTACGACACGCTGCTCGCGCTCCTCACCGGTGACGGCCTGGACGACGGGGCCGGCCGAGACGACGCGGGCGCGGCGATCACCGCCGCGCTGCCCACCGCCCTCACGACCCTGCGCGAACAGGCCCTGGTCTGGGGCGAGGACCAGCGACTGCATCTCGTACGCACCGCACGCGAGCTGCTCGCCCCGTCCCCGCAGCACCCCTCCCCCACCGGTCTCGGCCCGACCGTCGCCGAGGCGACGGCCGGCATGTCGCCGGGCCGGCTGCAGGAGATCCTGACCACCGCCGGGCTGCCCGGCACCCACGACCCGGTCTCCGCCGTCGCGTCGTTGGCCGGTCTCTTCACGGACCGGACCAGGATGGCCGAACTGCTGGACACCGCCCCGGTCGAGGCGCTGTCCGTGCTCGACCGGCTTGTCTGGGGACCGCCGTACGGGGAGCTCACCCCGAATCCCGCCCCGCCCGTGCAATGGCTGCGCGACCGCGGGCTGTTGCTGCCCGTCTCGACGCGCACCGTCGTCCTGCCCCGCGAGGCGGCGCTGCACCTGCGGGCCGGCCGCGCCCACCGCGTGCCCGAGCCCGTGGCGCCGGAGCTCGTGGCGGCGGCCGAGCGCGATCCACAGGCCGTGGACAGAGCGGCGGCGGGCCAGGGCTTCATGGCGTTGTCCACCGTCGAGGACCTCCTGAAGCTCTGGAACGACGGCGGCCCGGCCATCCTCCGCGCGGGCGGCCTCAGCGTGCGCGAGCTGAAGCGCGCCGCCGTCGCGCTCGACTCCCCGGAGCCTGTTGCCGCCTTCTGGATCGAACTCGCCTACGCGGCGGGCCTGCTGGCCTCCGACGGCGAGACCGACGAACGGTATGCGCCGACCCCCGCGTCCGACGAGTGGCTGGACCTGCCCGCCCAGGACCGCTGGACCCACCTCGCCACCGCCTGGCTCGCGGCGACCCGCACCGCGGGCCTGATCGGCGGCCAGGACTCCAAGGGCCGGGCCCTGTCCACGCTCGGCTCCGACCTGGACCGTTCGGCCGCGCCCGAGGTACGCCGACGGGTCCTGACCCTGTTCGCCTCACTCCCTGCGGGCACCGCACCCGACCCGCAGACCCTGCTCGCCCGGCTCCGCTGGGAACGGCCGGTACGCACCCAGGGGCCGGGCGGGCAGGCAGCCCCGGGCGACGCCTCGGACCTCCGCTCCCGGATCGCCCTGTGGACGGTCAACGAGGCGGAACTGCTCGGCATCACCGGCCGCGGGGCCCTCTCCTCCCAGGCCCGCGCCCTGCTCGATGAGGGCCCCGCCCAGGCCGCCGCCCGCCTCGCCCCGCTGATCCCCGAACCCCTGGACCACGTGCTGCTCCAGGCCGACCTGACGGCGGTCGCCCCCGGCCCGCTGGAACGCCCGCTGGCCGAGATGCTCTCGGTGCTCGCCGACGTCGAGTCCAAGGGCGGGGCGACCGTCTACCGCTTCACCCCGGGCTCCGTACGCCGCGCGCTCGACGCGGGGCAGGCCGCCACCGACCTGCACGCCTTCCTCGCCACCCACAGCCGCACACCGGTGCCGCAGCCGCTGAGCTACCTCATCGACGACGTGGCGCGCCGCCACGGCCACCTCCGGATCGGTGCCGCCTCCGCCTACGTACGATGCGACGACGAGGCCGTACTCAACGAGATCCTGGCCGACAAGCGCTCGGCCCCCCTGCGGCTGCGCCGGCTCGCGCCGACCGTCCTGGCCGCGCAGGCCGACCCCGGGTCGCTCCTCGAAGGGCTGCGCGAGATGGGGTACGCCCCGGCCGCCGAGTCCGCCGAGGGCGACGTCCTGATCACCCGCGCCGGAGCCCGCCGCACCCCGCCCCGCACGCCGCCCGTCCCCGTCCCCGAGGGCCCGCCGGTCCCCGACGCCACCCTCCTCGCCGCCGCGGTCCGGGCCGTCCGGGCCGGCGACACGGCCGCCAGAGCCGTCCACAAGGACGCCCCGGACACGGCCACGACGGGCTCCCTCCCCCGCACGACCCCCGCCGAGACGCTGGCGACGGTGCAGGCGGCGGCGATGACCGGCTCGGCGGTCTGGATCGGCTACGTCAACGCGGACGGCGCGGCCAGCCAGCGGGTGATCGCCCCGGTCAAGGTGGAGGGCGGCTTCGTGACGGCGTACGACCACACGGCGGACGAGGTACGGACGTATCCGCTGCACCGGATCACGGGCGTCGCGGAGCTCGCCGACGAGCAGACGAACTGACGAGCTGACGAGCTGACGAGCAGCCGATCTGGCAGGGTGGCCGTTCAGGCAGGGTCCATGTCCCGGACGCGCTGGAACGTCTCCGTGCCGGTGGCGCCCTTCTTCCACTCGACGGTCAGGGTGTTCCCGTTCTGCTCCAGGTTGCCGACGCGGTCCTTGTCCTCGACCCGGACCCCGTCCTCCTTGCAGAGCAGGGCCATCTCCAGGAAGTCACCACTCTCGTCCTTCTGCCACCGTCCCTCGCAGTCCAGGCCGTCGGTGGTGGTGAGGATCGCGTTGACCCGGGCGGGCTCGTCGAGGTGCTCCTCGCCCAGCCCCAGCGTGGAGCCGGAGACCTGCCAGACGGCCTGCAGCCCGGTCCCGGTGGGCGTGGGCACGGCGGGCTCCGTGGAGGGCTCCACGGGCTCGTCCTCCGTCGGGCCGGGGTCGGCGGAGACGGAGACGGAGGGGCTCTCCTTCGCGACGGGCGCCGCGGGCTCGTCGCCGTCGGCCCCGAGCGCGAACCAGAGTCCTCCGCCGATCAGGACGAGAGCCACGAGACCGGCCCCCACGACCAGGCGGGTACGCCGCTTCCCCGGTGCCGGGGGCGGCGCCCCCGCCGGTCCGTACTGCGGCGGCAGGGGGTGGGCGCCGTACGGCGAGGGCTGCTGGGGCTGCTGGGGCCCGGTGGCGTAGGGGTTGTCCGGCACGGGCTGCCCGCCGTGCGGGTTCCCGTACCCGGCCTGCGGCGGAACGTAGGGCGACTGCGTGGGCGGCGGCTGCGGCGGCCAGGGCGGTGGCTGGGTCATGGTGGTCCTCCCCCCGCGGCCGACGCGCTGCCGACCGGGCGTTCTTTTCTATCAGCCACACCTGACTGCCCGTCGGCCGAGGGAGAGGCCGGTCAGGAGACCTCCGGGGTACCGGCAGGTCGAGCTGGGTACGGCCGAAGTCGTACGTGGCCATGTCCTGACGACCCCGGCACTTCGTCTCGACGATCATGAAATGTTCGTCAGGAGGCCGGCAGCCCGCCGAGTGCGGCGGCCTCCCGCAGCACGTCGACGAGCATCGGCATGGTGAGCCGGCCCGTGAACGTGTTGCGCTGACTCGGGTGGTAGCTGCCCAGCAGGTGCAGTTCCTGCCCGCCTTCCGTGGCAGGCAGCACGACGTGCGCGCCGTGGCCGAACACGGGCCGCGGGCGTGGCACCTGCCGGCCCGCCTCGGCCAGCACCGGGAGCAGGGCCTGCCAGCCGAACCCGCCGAGCACCACCACCGCGCGCAGCCCCGGGCTCAGCAGGTCCAGTTCGGCCGCCAGCCACGGGCTGCAGGTGTCGCGTTCCCCCGGGGTGGGCCTGTTCGCCGGGGGCGCGCAGTGCACGGGGGAGGTGAGCCGTACACCGTGCAGGGTGAGCCCGTCCCCCGCGTGCTCCGAGGTCGGCTGCGAGGCCAGACCCACGGCGTGCAGGGCGGCGAAGAGGAAGTCGCCGGCCGCGTCGCCCGTGAACATCCGGCCCGTCCGGTTGCCCCCGTGCGCGGCGGGCGCGAGGCCCACCACCGCCACCGTCGCGTCCGAGGGCCCGAAGCCGGGCACGGGCCGCCCCCAGTAGTCCTGGTCCTGGAAGGCCGCGCGCTTGACCGCGGCGGCCTCCTCCCGCCAGGCCACCAGCCGGGGGCAGGCACGGCACCCCGTGAGGAGCGCGTCCAGCTCACCGAGCCCGGTGCACCGGGGCGCGTGGTGCGCCGGGAACCCCCGGTCGCCGGGGCCCGGTACCGCACCCACCGGCTCCGTGTCGTCCATCCCCTCACGCTACGGGCTCGACGGCCCCGGGACCGCGGTCAGGCACGGCCCCCGGGCGACGACGCGGCAGGGAGCCGCGCACGGGCCCCGCCCGTTCCCGGCCGATGCGGCACACTGGACGTTTGACCGTTCGCACCCGGACGGCCACCCCACGCCGGAAAGGGCCGACGCGCGTGACCGGACCTCTCATCGTCCAGAGCGACAAGACGCTGCTCCTCGAAGTCGACCACGAGCAGGCCGAGGCCTGCCGCCGTGTCATCGCACCCTTCGCCGAGCTGGAGCGTGCCCCCGAGCACATCCACACCTACCGCGTGACCCCGCTCGGCCTGTGGAACGCCCGCGCCGCGGGCCACGACGCCGAGCAGGTCGTGGACGCGCTCGTGGAGTACTCGCGCTACCCCGTGCCGCACGCCCTCCTCGTCGACATCGCCGAGACGATGGCGCGGTACGGCCGTCTCACCCTGTCCAAGCACCCGGTCCACGGGCTGGTGCTGACCTCGAACGACCGGCCGGTGCTGGAGGAGATCCTCCGCTCGAAGAAGGTCCAGCCGCTGGTCGGGGCGCGACTGGACCCGGACACGGTGGCCGTGCACCCCTCCGAGCGCGGCCAGATCAAGCAGACACTGCTGAAGCTGGGCTGGCCGGCCGAGGACCTCGCCGGTTACGTCGACGGCGAGGCGCACCCGATCGAGCTCGACCAGGACGGCTGGGCACTGCGCCCGTACCAGAGGCAGGCCGTCGACGGGTTCTGGCACGGCGGCTCCGGCGTCGTCGTCCTCCCCTGCGGCGCGGGCAAGACGCTGGTCGGCGCCGGTGCCATGGCCGAGGCCAAGGCGACCACGCTGATCCTGGTCACCAACACCGTCTCCGCCCGGCAGTGGAAGCACGAACTGGTGAAGCGGACCTCGCTGACCGAGGACGAGATCGGCGAGTACAGCGGGACCCGCAAGGAGATCCGGCCGGTCACCATCGCCACGTACCAGGTGCTGACCACCCGCCGTAAGGGGATCTATCCGCACCTGGAGCTGTTCGACTCCCGCGACTGGGGACTCGTGATCTACGACGAGGTGCACCTGCTGCCCGCACCCGTCTTCAAGTTCACCGCCGACCTCCAGGCCCGCCGCCGCCTGGGGCTCACCGCGACGCTGGTGCGCGAGGACGGGCGCGAGTCGGACGTCTTCTCCCTCATCGGGCCCAAGCGGTTCGACGCCCCTTGGAAGGAGATCGAGGCGCAGGGCTACATCGCGCCCGCCGACTGCGTCGAGGTCCGCGTGAACCTCACGGACTCGGAGCGCCTCGCCTACGCGACGGCCGAGGCCGAGGAGAAGTACCGGTTCTGCGCGACGACCGACACGAAGCGCAAGGTCACCGAGGCGCTCGTACGCAAGCACCAGGGTGAGCAGACCCTCGTCATCGGGCAGTACATCGACCAGCTCGACGAACTCGGCGAACACCTGGGCGCCCCGGTGATCAAGGGCGAGACCAGCAACGCGCAGCGGGAGAAGCTGTTCGGCGCGTTCCGCGAGGGCGAGATCAGCGTGCTGGTCGTGTCGAAGGTCGCGAACTTCTCGATCGACCTCCCGGAAGCGACCGTCGCGATCCAGGTGTCCGGAACGTTCGGTTCGCGCCAGGAGGAGGCCCAGCGGCTCGGCCGGGTGCTGCGGCCGAAGGCGGACGGGCACGAGGCCCGGTTCTACTCCGTGGTCGCCCGCGACACGATCGACCAGGACTTCGCGGCGCACCGCCAGCGGTTCCTGGCCGAACAGGGGTACGCGTACCGGATCGTCGACGCGGACGAGCTGCTGACGGAGAGCTGACGGCGGTACGGGCGGGCCCGCCCGGGGCTCAGCGGTGGCGGCGGACGACGCCCGCCTCCTCCGCGTACTCGCCGAGGACGGCCACACCGAACGCGGTGCGTGCGTAGACCGATACGGCGCGCACCGCGTTTCCCACGCGGTGGCCTCGTGCGTGACCGGTGACCGCCGTCGCGCCGTGGGCGGGCCCGGTCCTGCGGGGGTTCAGGTGAACGGTGCTCATGCATTCCATGGTGCTCCGCCCGCCCACGCTCCGGCATCACCCGTCGGGCCGAAGCGCGTGGGCGCGGGTATCGGCCGAAAGTCGCACGCCGACCCCTACGGGCCACCGGAGGGCGGAGGGAGGGCGACGGACGCCGGGTCGTAATTCGTTCGCCCCCGGCGGTCGTGGTCGATACAATCGCCGGTCTGCCCGCCTCCCGAACCGTGGTACCGGCCGCCCTTCTGCGCAGCCGGCAGCCGGGGGAGCGCCGCCGACCGGACGGAAACCGGCCGACAACAGCCGCACGCGCCCACCCGCGTGCGCCTCTCTGTGTGTACGTCCCCGAGCGGACCGGGCGGTGAGCCCTGTCCGCCGTCCTGCGTCGAAAAGCCGGAGGCAACACCGTGCCCGCGCACGAAGAGTCAAGCAATCCACTGGTCAGGGAACGGGCGCACCTCGCCGCGTCCCGTGCCGCGCTGCGCGCCATGCGCGAGGACGTGCAGGCCCTCGACATCCGCGACGTCACCGCGAACTGGGTCAACGCCGCCGTTCTGCAGTCCCAGATCGACGACCGCGTCAAGGCGCTCGCCGACCTCTCCCACACCCCGCTGTTCTTCGGCCGCCTCGACTACCTGCACGTCGTCGGCGCCGACAAGGCGGAGGGCGCATCAGGAGGGGTGGCGCACAGCGCCTCGGCCGGGGGTGGTGGTGGGCGACGGGAGGGCGAGCGGTTCTACATCGGGCGCCGCCACGTCCACGACGCCCACGGCGACCCCATGGTCATCGACTGGCGCGCGCCGGTCTCCCAGCCCTTCTACCAGGCGTCCAGGAACAACCCGCTGGACGTCGACCACCGCCGCCGCTTCGGCTACACCGGCGGGGAGCTGACCGCGTACGAGGACGAGCACCTCACCGACCCGGCGGAGACCGAGCAGACCAGCAAGCTCCTCCAGGCGGAGATCGAGCGGCCCCGCGTGGGCCCGATGCGCGACATCGTGGCGACCATCCAGCCCGAACAGGACGAGATCGTCCGAAGCGGCCTCGGCGGAACGGTCTGCGTCCAGGGAGGCCCCGGCACCGGAAAGACGGCCGTCGGCCTGCACCGTGTCGCCTATCTCCTGTACGCGCACCGCGAGCGCCTCGCCCGCACCGGCACCCTCGTCATCGGCCCGAACCGGTCGTTCCTCCACTACATCGAGCAGGTCCTGCCGGCGCTCGGCGAGCTGGAGGTGCAGCAGGCCACCGTCGAGGACCTGGTGGCGGCACGCGTCGAGGTGCGCGGCACGGACGAGGCCGCCTCGGCGGTGATCAAGGGCGACGCCCGGATGGCCGACGTCCTGCGGCGGGCGATCCGCTCGCACGTCACCCCGCCGGTGGACGGCGTCGTGGTGGTGCGCGGCTCCCGGCGCTGGCGGGTACCCGCGTACGAGATCGAGGAGATGGTGGCCGAGCTGCTGGCCCGCGACATGCGGTACGGGGCCGCCCACGAGGCGCTCCCGCAGCGCATCGCGCACGCCGTCCTCGTACGGATGGAGGAGGCGGGCGAGGCCCCCGACGACCGGGTGCAGAACGCGGTGGCCCGCAACCCGGCGGTGAAGGCGGCCGTGAAGGCGATCTGGCCGGCCGTGGACCCGGCGAAGCTCGTGCTGCGGCTCCTGACGGACGCGGAGTTCCTGGCCGCGCACGCGGACGGCATCCTCACCGACGACGAGCGCAAGCACGTCCTGACGGCCAAGCCGGCCCGGAGCGTGAAGTCGGCGAAGTGGACGGCGGCGGACGCGGTCCTGATCGACGAGGCCGCCGACCTGGTGGCGCGCACGCACTCGCTGGGCCATGTCGTCGTCGACGAGGCCCAGGACCTGTCCCCCATGCAGTACCGCGCGGTGGGCCGCCGCTGCTCGACCGGCTCGGCGACGGTCCTCGGAGACCTGGCGCAGGGGACGACGCCGTGGTCGACACGGAGCTGGGAACAGGCACTGTTCCATCTGGGCAAGGCGGACGCCGTGGTGGAGGAGCTGACGGCGGGCTTCCGTGTGCCGCGTGAGGTGATCGCGTACGCCTCCCGGCTGCTCCCCGCGATCTCGCCCGGCCTGGCCCCCGTCGAGTCGGTGCGTGAGGCGCCGGGCTCCCTCGCGGTACGCGGGGTGGCGGCGGAGGAGCTCGACACCTCCGTGGTCGCGGCGTGCGAGGAGTCGCTGCGCCATGAGGGCTCGATCGGCCTGATCGCGGCCGACGCCCGCATCCCTGTCCTGGCCGCGGCCCTCACGGCGGCGGGCCACAGCTTCCTCTCCCCCGGTGAGGAGACGACGGCGGAATCCCGGCTGACCCTGGTCCCGGCCTCGCTGGCCAAGGGTCTGGAGTACGACTACGTCGTACTGGACGAACCGGCGGCCGTGGTCGACGGCGAACCCGACGAACGCACGGGCCTGCGCCGCCTGTACGTCGCCCTGACCCGTGCGGTCTCGGGTCTCGTGGTCCTGCACGCGGCGCCGCTGCCGGAGCTGCTCGCGTGAGCGGGCGGCCGGGTGACCCGGCCGGGCCGTGCGACCGTCACGTCAGTGGCGCCAGGCGGCGGGAGGCTCCCGGCCCTGCGGTCCCTCCGCGTCGAGGTGCGGCAGGATCCGGTCCAGCCACCGCGGTGTCCACCAGGCGGCACGGCCGAGCAGGGTCATCACGGCGGGCACCAGCAGCAGCCGCACGACGGTGGCGTCGACGAGGACGCTGACCGCGAGGCCGAGACCCAGCATCTTGACGACGATGTTGTCGCTGATGATGAAGGCGGCGAAGACGCTGACCATGATCAGCGCGGCGCACGTGATGACCCGCGCGGTGATCTCCAGGGCGTGCGCGACGCTCGCCTTCGGGTCGTTCGTGGCCAGCCACGCCTCATGGATCCGGGACAGCAGGAAGATCTCGTAGTCCATGCTGAGCCCGAAGACGATGGCGAACATCATCATCGGTACGTAGCTCTCGATCGGTACGTCTCCCGACACCCCGAGCGCGGGCCCGCCCCAGCCCCACTGGAAGACCGCGACCACGACCCCGTACGAGGCCGCGATCGACAGCACGTTGAGCACGGCCGCCTTGACCGCGACGAGCAGCCCGCGGAACACGGCCAGGATGACGAGGAAGGCGAGTCCCACCACCACCGCGATGATCAGGGGCAGCCGGCTGGAGACGATGTCCAGGAAGTCGACCTGGGCGGCCGTCGTACCGGTCACGTAGGTGTCCGCCGCGGTGCCGTGGACCGCGTCGGGCAGGACGTCGTCCGTCAGGTGGTTGACCAGGCTCGTGGTCCGCTCGTCCTGAGGCGCGGCGACGGAGTAGGCGGTCGCCGTGAGGACGTCCCCGTCCGAGGTGGCCGCGAGCGGGGTGATGACGGCCGCGTCCGGCACCTTGGCCAGGGACTGCTGGGCCTGGCTCTGCAGTGCGGACCGGTCGCTCTGCGGGACGTCGCTCTGGTCGATCACGAGCGTCAGCGGACCGTTCGAACCGGGTCCGAACGCCGAGGACATGAGGTCGTAGGCACGCCGGTCGGTGAACGACCTGGGATCGGCGCCGTCCCCGATGTGGCCGAGCTGGATGAAGAAGACGGGGAAGGCGAGGACGGCCAGCACCACGACCCCGCCGGCCAGGAACCACCAGGGCCTGCGCTCGACCCGCTGCGCGTACCGGTGCCACGTCCCGTGCGTCGCCCGGCCCCGGCCTGCGGCAGCCTCCGCCCCGGGCTCCGGGCCGGGCTCCGCCCCGGGCTCCGCGTCGGGCTCCGGGCCGGGCTCCGCGTCGGCCTCGACCTCGGCGATGGGCTTGCGCACGTGGATCCGGTCGATGTACCTCCCGATCAGGCCGAGCATCGCCGGCACCAGGGTGAGGGCCCCGAGCACCGCCGTGACGACGGTGACGGCAGCCGCCAGGCCGAGCTTGCCGATGAAGCCGATGCCGGAGACCCAGAGCCCGCAGAGAGCGATGATCACCGTGCACCCGGAGAGCAGCACGGCCCGTCCGCTGGTCGCCGTGGCCGCGCCCGCGGCCGCCACCGGATCACGGCCGTCCACGAGGTTCTGGCGGTGCCGGGTCACCAGGAACAGGGCGTAGTCGATACCGACGCCGAGCCCGATCATCGTGGCCAGGGTCGGTGACACGGTGGCGAAGGTCGTCGCCGCTGCCAGCAGTCCCAGCAGGCCGAGCCCGCAGACGACACAGATGAGGGCCGTGATCAGGGGGAGCAGGGCCGCCAGGAGGCTGCCGAAGCCGATCAGCAGCACGAGGACGGCCACCCCGAATCCGATGGCCTCGCTGACGCGGTCGTTCGCCTCGGGACGGGCCAGCTCACCCAGCGAGCCGCCGTACTCCACCTCGGCGCCCGCCGAGCGGAGCGGCTGCACGGCGGAGTCCACACCGTCGAGGTATCCGGAGCCGAGGCTGGAGGGCTGCTCGCTGAACCGAACGGTGATGTACGCCGTCTTCCCGTCGGCGGAGAGCGGGCCGACGTCCGGTCCGCCCGTGCTGCTCGGCGCGGTCAGCGGGTTCTGTGCGGACAGCACGTCGGGGAGCTTCTGCAGGCTGCCGACCACCGTCGACATCTGGCTGCTCAGCTCGCCGAGTTGCTTGTCCGCGTCGTGCACCACCACCTGGCTGCCGTAACCGCCGGCGGAGGGGTCGTGCGCTTCCAGGACGTCCAGGCCGTCCTGCGACTGGGTGCCGGGAATCGCGAAGTTGTCCGAGTAGTCGCCGCCGTACGCGTGCTGGAGGCCCTGGAGCACGGCGAGCGCGGCCAGCCACAGGACGATGACGATCACGAAGTGTCGCGCGCACCACGCCCCGGTCGCGTGCAGCGTCCCCGTGCGGCGCGCGTCCGTGCCGGAGTCGTGGGCGGGCTGCGGGTGCGACATGTGGACTCCGGGCTGGAGCGAACACCTGGGACACCAGCATTCAAAGCCGGTCCCGCCGTCGCGGCACCCCGGAGTGGGAGAACGGGTGACGCCGCCCGGCCCCGGGGCGCCGGCCTCCGCCCCGAAGGCCCGTCAGCCGTCGAGCGCCGCGCGCCACTCCCGTACCGCCGCCGCGTCCACCCGACCGCTCCAGCCGCCCGGCCGCGCCGCTCCGCCGATGTGGAAGGCTTCGATTCCCGCGGCGCGCAGGCGCGGCACGTGGTCGAGGCGCAGGCCCCCGCCCACCATGATCTGCGGCTCGTAGCCGGGCAGGTCCGAGCGCCCCGCCTCGGCCAGCAGGACGTCCATGCCCGCGTCCACCCCGTCGGGCGAGCCCGCCGTGAGGTAGGTGTCGAGCCCCGGCAGGTCGGCGAGGTGCTTGCGCAGGACGTCACGGTCGGCCGCGCGGTCGATGGCGCGGTGGAAGGTCCACGGGCAGCCGTTCAGCTCGGCGACGAGTCGCTCGACGGCCACCAGGTCGGCGTGACCGTCCTGGTCGAGGAAGCCCAGGACGAACTCCTCCGCCCCTGCGGCACGCATCGCGCGGGCCTTCTCCACGAGGACGCCGATGTCCCCGGCGGCGAATCCGTCCGCGACCCTGAGCATCACCCGCAGCGGGATGCCGACGGCGGCCTTGATCTCCGCGAAGACCTCCACCGGCGGGGTCAGGCCGTCGGCCGCCATGTCGGTGACCAGTTCGAGACGGTCCGCACCACCCGCCTGCGCCGCGACCGCGTCCTCCGCGTCGAGAGCGATCACCTCCAGGACTGCACGGTTGCTCATGGTGTTCCATTCCCTCGGAGCGGCTGCGGACTACAGGTCTAGTCCAATAACCAGACTACGGGGCGGTGACCCGGGGCGCAGCTCCCCGTCGGAACGCATGCGTGAAGATACGCGAGGCCGCGGCGGCGTCCGACGGGCGGACGCGCCGCGGCCTCGGGGGTCACGGAGCGGGGACGTCAGGGCTGGATCGGCATCGACCAGCAGTTGGAGACGGCCTTCTTGCCGGAGAGCCGGTCGGTCAGCCAGGAGATGGCACTGCCCTGGTCGGTGAGGAGCGGGGCGAGGTGGTTGGTCATGATCTTGTCGCCGAGGTTGGGCAGCCGGACGGCCTCGTACGTCACGTCGCCGCCCTTGCGGCACCAGTCCACCGCGAGCTGCTTGGCCTGCTTGTGGGGGACTATGTCGTCCTGGACACCGGTCGCGAGCCGCACCGGGGCCGTCGGCTTCAGGTTGCCCAGGCGCTGCTGGGCGAGCATCGCCTGCAGCTTCGGCTCGGCCGCGATGACGTCGGCGAGCGACTTGCCGTTCGCGGTCCACTTCTTGCTGTTGGCGAAGCCGTAGCCGAGGATCGCGTCGCCCACGCACATGGTGGAGGTGTCCTTCAGCGCGGCCTTGCCGACGTCGTTCGTGTGCGCGTCGACGATCGCCTTCAGGGACGGGTCGGACTGGGCGAAGCCGTTGATCGACCAGCCGAGCGCACCGGCCAGGGCACTGCCGTCGATGCCCTTCATGACCTCGGTGAGGTCGGCGGGCGGCGCCCCCGCGTAGGTGCCCGCGAGATTGACGTCGGGGGCGTACGTGGACTGCAGTTCGGCGGCCGAGGCGCTGGCACCGCCGCCCTGGCTGTAGCCGTAGAGGCCGACCTTCGAGGCCGGGGTGATCGAGGCGCCGTCGACGGAGCGGGCCGCGCGGGCCGCGTCCAGGAGGGCGTGGCCCTCGTCGACGCGGTCGACGTAGGTGTGGAGCCGGTCGGTCGCGCCGAGGCCGGCGTAGTCGGTGACGACGACGGCGGCACCGGCCGCCAGGAAGCGGTAGACCGCGATGTTGTCGTAGCCGATGGACACCGTCCCCTCGCCGATCGTGAGCGGGTGCTGGAGCGACAGCGACGGGGCGCACTGGTCACCCTGGCCCATGGTCCCGGAGGCCAGCGCCACCAGGGGGCGGGAGCCGCCGCCCTTCCACGCGGCGGACGGTTCGATGTACGCGCCGGTGACGGCGACGGGCCCGCCGCCCGCGTCGGTGGACTTGTACATCAGGCGCGTAGCGGTGCCGGGCATCTGCCGGCCGTCCAGACCGGGGAGGCTCACCCCGAGCGGCAGGGGCTCCGCGCGGACGAGTGCGCCGTCGGCAGCGGGCAGCTGCGCCGGCGGGTCGTAGAAGGCGGGGACGGTCACCCCCCGGGAGACCACCGGCTCCGACGAGCCGGCGGCGAAGGCCGGTACGGCCGCAGTGCCCAGGCACGCGGCGGCGGCGACCGAGGCGGCCAGCAGACGTCCCGTGCGGCGTCCCGGCCGGCGGGGTTCCAGGAGGTGGGGGGTACTCGTGGTCGAGCTCGAACGGGTCGTCTTGCGGGGACTCACGGCTCACTCCTCGCTCTGCTCCGATGAACGTGAGCGCAAGCTAACACCGGGCCCTTACCTGAGGTAACTCATCGGTAAGTTACGCTTCGGTAACGTAGCGGCGGGCCCGGCCCGGCCCCCCGACCCGCCCCGCCCTGCCGGACCCGCCCCCCTACCGGGGCCGCTGCCCGATCTCGTCCACCACGCCCGACTTCACCCGCCCCCTGACCTCCACGTATTTCTTGCCGCCCTTCAGCTCGCGGCCCACCGTGTGGGCTCCCTCGACCCCGTCCAGGCGCATGCCGAGGTAGGCCCAGCTGCCTCGTTCGAATACGGGACCGAACGTCATCCCGGGATACGAGACACCGATCCCGTGGCGGCCGAGAGCGTCCACCTCGTCGTCGTCCAGGACGATGCCGGGCAGCTTCGCCAGAGCCTCGAACGCGGCGGCCTGCAGTCCGGCCGGCATGGCTCCCGGGCCGCGCAGCAGCAGGCACAGGTCCATGTAGGCCGACCGGCGGTCCTTGCCGTCCTCCGCGTGCCCGAGCGCGTCGAGGAGCCGGTCCGGATCGGTCGGCAGCTTCCTGAGCTCCGCGTACCCGGTTGGCGGCCACCGCACCTCGTGCTCGGTCAACGGCGGCTGCTCGTGCACCCGTTCGCCGTAGACGTACCTGGAGGGCCGGGAGCCGTCCACGGACAGCCAGACCCTGTCCGTGCGCGTCGTCGGCCTCCCGCCGTCCAGAGGAGTCCGCGTGGCGATCTCCTCGGTGTAGAAGTACTGGTCGTCACGCGGGGCAGGCATCCCGGTGCCGTCGGCACGCGTCCGGTCGGCCGCCCGGTGCAGCACCTGGGCCGCGGACAGCGTGGTCATCCGCGGTCCTGGCCCGTCGTCCGTGGCGACGACCACGGTGGTGAGCACGGCCGCGGCCGCCGTCGCGGCGAAGCCCGCCCGCAGCACCAGCCGCCTGGGCACCGCGCGGCGGGTCCGGCAGGTCTCCTCTGCGACGGCGCGCGCCAGCCGGGCCCGGGCGGCCGTGCGGGCCTCGTCGCCCGGCGCGGGCACATCGGCGTACAGCTCCCGCAGAACGGTGAGGTCATCCATGGTCGGGCTTCTCCTGAACCTCGTTCGGACGTGTGGGATCCGCCCCGCCCAGTGCGTCACGCACCCTCTTCCGTGCCCGGTGCAGCCGGGAGCGCACGGTGCCCACGGGTACGCCGAGCGCCTCCGCCGCCTCCGCGTAGTCCAGGTCGCCCCACGCGATGACCAGCAGGACGTCCCGGTAGCGGGCGGGCAACGCGGCGAGGGCCCCCGCGAGTTCGGCGCGGGTGCCCTCGGCGCTGACCCGGGCGGCCACCCGGTCCGCCAGCGGCTCCCCGTCCCCGCCCCGTTCGTCCGGGGCTGCGGAGGCGGCACGCGACAGCGCCCTGAGGCGTCGGGCCTCGGCACGCCGGTGCCCCCGTACGAGATTGGTGACGATGCCGTAGAGCCAGGGCCGCGCCTGCGGCTTCGACAGGTCGTATCCGCGGCGCTGCTGGAAGGCGATCACGAAGGTCTCGGCCATCAGGTCGTCGGCCGCCTCGGTGCCGAGGCGACGGGCGGCGTACCGGTGGATGTCGTCGGCGTACCGGTGGAACAACTCGGCGAAGACGTCGGGATCGCCCAGGGAGCGCCGGACGATCGAGGCATCGGACTCGGGGCCCGGGTCCGTGCCGACGTCGGCGGTGGCGTGCCGGGCTCCGAGCTCCGGCGGGGCGGTCACTGGTCGGTTCTCGGGCTCATGGGCTTCCCTCGAAGAGGCGGACTCGGTCACCTCCTGTTGGCCGATGCCGCGATCCGGGTTCCCGTCACGCCCGCACGAACCGCACCGGTGTCCCCGGGACCGCCTGCGCCGCCCCCGCCAGCGCGGCCTCGGCGACCACGCCCACGACCGGGTAGCCCCCCGTCGTCGGATGGTCGTTGAGGAACACCACGGGCAGCCCGTCCGGCGGCACCTGGACGGCTCCCAGCACCATGCCCTCGCTGGGCAGTTCGCCGTCCCGGGCGCGCCGCAGGGCGGGGCCCTCCGTGCGCAGCCCGATGCGGTTGCTCCGCTCCGAGACCCGGTACGCGGCGGTGGTGAGTGTGCGCAGGGCCGCCCCGGTGAACCAGCTGTCGCGCGGGCCCGGATACAGGGGCAGCACCAGCTCCGCGGGGATGCCCGGCCAGGGCACGGTGTCGACGCACGGAGCGCCGCCCGGCCGGCCCAGCGGCAGGACGTCGCCCTCGCGCAGGACCGGCGGGCCGAGGCCCGAGAGCAGGTCCGCGGATCTGCTGCCCAGCACAGGCTCGGGCTCCAGTCCGCCCGCGAACGCCAGGTACCCGCGCACCCCGTGCACCGCGGGCCCTGCCTCCAGGACCGCACCGCCGGGTACGCGGACGGGCTCGCCCCACGCGACCGGGCGGCCGTCCACCGTGACCCGGCACGCCGCCCCGCCGACGACGGCCTGCACGGGCCGGGTTCCGGTCACCCGGACCGCGCACCCTGTGAGCGTCGTCTCCAGCACCGCCGCGTCGGGGGCGTTGCCGACGAGCCGGTTGGCCAGCCGCCGGGCGGGCCCGTCCAGCGCCCCGGCCCGGGGCACGCCCAGATGCGCCCAGCCGGCGCGGCCCTCGTCCTGCACGGTCGTCAGGGCTCCCGCCCGGACCACTTCGATCCCCGCACTCATCCGCGCACCCCCGCCGGCACGAACCGGACCCGGGCCCCGGGCGTGAGCAGCGCCGCCGGCTCCCGCCCCGGGTCCCAGAGGGCGTCCGGCTCGGGCGTCCTCCCGATGAGCTGCCAGCCGCCGGGCGACGGGCGCGGATAGACCCCGGTGTACGGACCGGCAAGGGCCAGCGCACCGGCGGGCACCCGGGTCCGCGGGGTGGTCCGGCGCGGCACGCTCAGGTGCCCCGGCAGACCCGTGAGATATCCGAAGCCGGGGGCGAAGCCGCAGAAGGCCACCCGGAATTCCGTACGGGCGTGGACGCGGGGCACCTCGTCGACGGCGACGCCCCACGCCTCGGCCACGTCGGCGAGGTCCGGGCCGTCGTAGACGACGGGTATCTCGACCGCCTCCCCCGCTCCCCGGCTCGGCGGCGGTACGGTCCACGACCGCAGCCGCCCCGCGAGCGTGCGGTCCTCCACCCCGTCGAGCAGTACCGTCCGCGCGCCCGGCACGATCTCGCGCACGCCGTGGAGCTCCCCGGCGGCGCGGCGGCGGAGCAGCTCCGCGTGGAAGGCCTCGGCGTCCTCACCGGAGTCCAGTTCCACGAGCAGGGCGCGGGGGCCGGCCTCCAGCACCCGGACGCCGTTCACGCGAACGCCTGTACGCGGATGCCGACTTCCTCCAGCGCCGTACGCACCCGCAGGGCGAGCGCCGCCGCGCCGGGGGTGTCGCCGTGGACGCAGAGCGACCGGGCCGCGACGGCTATCCGTCCGCCGTCCACCCCCGTCACCGCTCCGTCGACGGCCATGCCGACGCTGCGGCGTACGACCTCGTCCGCGTCGTGCACCACGGCTCCCGGTTGACCCCGTGGCACGAGCGTGCCCTGCGGGGTGTACGCGCGATCGGCGAACGCCTCCTCGACGGCGGTCAGTCCCTCCGCCTCCGCACGGGCGAGCAGCCGCGAACCGGGCAGCCCGAGGACCGCCGGGCGGCCGCCCGCGAGCAGCACCCCCGCGACGACGGCGGCGGCCTGCTCCTCGTCCCGGACGACCCGGTTGTAGAGGGCGCCGTGCGGCTTCACGTACGAGACGGTGGAACCGGCCGCCTCCGCGAAGACCCGCAGGGCGCCGATCTGATAGGCGATCTCGGCGGTCAGCTCCTCCGCCGGGACGTCCATGGCGCGGCGGCCGAATCCGGCGAGGTCGCGGTAGGAGACCTGCGCCCCGATGCGTACGCCCCGTTCCGCCGCCGTGTCGCAGACCCGCCGCATCACGGAGGCGTCGCCCGCGTGGAAACCGCAGGCCACATTGGCGCTGGTGACACACTTCAGCAGCGCCTCGTCCTCGGTGAGGGTCCAGCGTCCGAACCCCTCACCCAGGTCCGCGTTGAGGTCCATCGGCCGCGCCGGGCGCGTCACACTCGTCAGATCCGTCACGGGCGCACGCTAGCGATTGTTCAACAATCTGACAAGAGCCGGGGCCCTGCCCGAGACCCTCGTACGGTTCACTGAGCACAGAGCACCGCGCGCGGCTGACGGAACACCAGGCACGCCCTGAACTCCGGAGACGGCCGGCGGCACAGCCGACGCGGCAGGCACGACCGTACGACAGGCGCGACAGGCAGGGGACGGGGCATGGCGGGGAAGACGAACGACGGGAGGCGCGGTGCCGCGCCGGATCTCTCGGAACTGGCGACGCACAGCGCCTCCCTGGAGCGGTCCGGTACGGCCGAGCGGGTCGCGGCCGTCCTGCGGGACCGGATCACCGAGGGCTACTTCCCGCCGGGCAGCCGGCTGTCCGAGGAGAGCATCAGCGGCGCCTTGGCCGTGTCCCGCAACACCCTGCGCGAGGCGTTCCGCCTGCTGTCCCACGAACGCCTCCTGGAGCACCGCCTCAACCGGGGCGTGTTCGTCCGCATCCTGGCCGTGGACGACCTGGTCGACATCTACCGGGTGCGGCTCCTCGTCGAATGCGCGGCCCTGCGGACCCTGGGCGAGCCCCCGTTCGACCTGGCGGCGGTCGAGGCGGCGGTGTCGACCGGTGAGCAGGCGGCGCTCCAGGACGACTGGCCCGCCTGCTCCACCGCCAACATCCGGTTCCACCAGGCGCTGGCCGGCCTGGCGAATAGTCCCCGCACCGACGAACTGATGCGCAACGTCCTCGCCGAACTGCGGCTCGCCTTCCACGTGATGGCCGACCCCCGCCGCTTCCACGAGCCCTACCTCACCCGCAACCGCGAGATCACGGACAGGCTCACAGGAGGTGACGCGGCCGGCGCCGAGCGGATGCTGGCCTTCTACCTGGAGGACTCCAGGCGTCAACTGGCGGAGGCGTACGCACAGCGGCTCACCCAGCGATGACACCGGATCGTTCGATGATCCACACTCTGCTCCACCGCTCCCACCACACCCTTATTTCCCTATGCATGCGGGCAGATGGGTACATGAAACCCGCCCCTCTCTCCTCCCGCACCACTGATTGAAATCGATGCATCCCACACCCTTGTAGGATTGTTGAACAAGACCTTAAGGTCTCGCGTTATACCCCCGTCTGACCAGGACCGTGCACCGCCACGTCCCTGCGCGGAAGAAGGCCGACGCGTGATCGTTCTCCTCGGCGTGCTCGTGGTGATCCTCGGATTCGCCACCCGCCGCAATCCTCTGCTCGTGGTGGGTGCCGCCGGCATCATCACGGGGCTGCTCGGCAAGCTCTCGCCGCAGGAGGTGCTGGCCTCGTTCGGCAACAGCTTCGCCTCCGCCCGTTCGGTGACCGTCTTCGTCATCACGCTGCCCGTCATCGGGCTCCTGGAGCGTTACGGACTCCAGGAGCAGGCCCGTACCCTCATCGGCAAGCTGGGCAAGCTGACCACCGGCCGCTTCCTGACGCTGTACCTGCTGATCCGGCAGCTCACCGCATCCGTCGGCCTCACCAGCATCGGTGGCCCCGCACAGAGCGTGCGGCCCCTGATCGCCCCGATGGCCGAAGCGGCCGCCGAGGCCAAGGCAGGCCGTCCGCTGCCGCAGAAACTGCGCGAGAAGGTCCGCTCCCACGCGTCCGGCGCCGACACCATCGGCGTGTTCTTCGGCGAGGACTGCTTCATCGCCATCGGGTCGATCCTGCTGATCACCGGTTTCGTGAACTCGACGTACGACCAGCACCTCGAGCCGCTGCACCTGGCCCTGTGGGCGATCCCCTCCGCGATCTGCGCCTTCCTGATCCACGGGGCCCGCCTGCTCAACCTGGACCGGCAGCTGGAGCGCGAACTCGCCGTCACAGCGGCCGAGAACGACCTGGCGGCGCACGCCGGGATCCGCACGGAGGACGCCAAGTGATCAAGTCCGAGTACTTCTTCTGGCTGGTCGGCGCGGTGTTCCTCGTCATGGCCGCGCAGATGGCCGCGGACCGCACCAATCCGAAGCGCTTCGGCTCCGCCGGCTTCTGGGGTCTGCTGGGCGCCGCGTTCTTCTACTCCACGGGAGTCGTCGACAAGTCCCTCCCCGCCGAACCGCTGGGCGTCGCCGTCCTGGTCCTGATCGTGCTGGGCGGCTTCGGTCTCACCGGCAAGGGCGAGTCGCACACACCGCCCCGCGAGAAGCGCGCGGCCTCGGCAGCCCGCTTCGGCAACAAGCTGTTCCTTCCGGCGCTCACCATCCCCGTGGTCGCGATGATCTGCGCGACGCTCGTGAAGAACTGGAAGATCGGTGGCGAACCGGTCCTGGAGCCGGGTTACGAGACCATTCTCGGGCTGGGCGTCGGCGCGATCGCCGCGTTGGCCGTGGGCATGGTGCTCCTGCGGGAGCGCAAGCTCTCCGTACCGCTGCACTCCGGCCGCAACATGCTCGAGTCGATGGGCTGGGCTCTGCTCCTTCCCCAGCTGCTCTCCGTCCTCGGCTCGATCTTCCAGACCGCCGGTGTCGGGGACCAGGTCGGAAGGATCACCGAGGCGATGCTGCCGGACGGCCAGAGGCTCGTGGCCGTGGCCGTCTACTGCTGCGGCATGGCGCTGTTCACCATCGTCATGGGCAATGCCTTCGCCGCGTTCCCGGTGATGACCGCCGCGATCGGCTGGCCCGTCCTCATCGAGCAGATGAACGGCAACGCGCCCGCCGTCCTCGCGGTCGGCATGCTGTGCGGCTTCTGCGGCACGCTCGTCACGCCGATGGCCGCCAACTTCAACCTGGTCCCGGCGGCACTCCTCGAACTCAAGGACCAGTACGGCCCGATCAAGGCACAGCTGCCCACAGCGGCGGCCCTGCTGGTCTGCAACGTCGCGATCATGGCGCTCTTCGCCTTCTGACCCGAGGCACCCCGCCCCGAGATCCCCCGACCCGGCCCCGGCCCCTCGGCCCGAAACACCCTCTGGAGTGACCCCGATGTCCCCCGCGCTCCCCGCCGCGTACGCCGTCCCCTTCGCGGAACTGGCCCTCGCCAACGTCGTACGCGAGTACCCCAACGCACCCGCCCACCTCTACGCCGGGCCCGAGGAACTCGTCGCGCCCCGTGAGCTGCACCCCGCGTTCTACGGAGGCTACGACTGGCACTCCACGGTCCACATGCACTGGCTGCTCGTCCGCCTCATGCGGCGCTTCTCCGCGACCGGCGACCTTCCGGCCACCCTCACCACCCGGGTCCGCGAAGTCCTCGACACCCATCTGACCCCCGAGAACATCGCCGTCGAGGCGTCCTACCTGCGTGGCCGGCCGCACTTCGAGCGCCCCTACGGCTGGGCCTGGCTGATCGCGCTGGCCGCGGAGTGCCGGGCCCTCGCCACGCCCGACGGCGTCCGCTGGGCCGACGCCCTGGCCCCCGGCGTGGCAGCGGTCGGGGACCTGCTCACCGCCTGGCTGCCCAAGGCGACGTACCCGGTCCGGCACGGCGTCCACAACAACAGCGCGTTCGGGCTGGGCCTGATCATCGACGCGGGCACGGCCGCCGGGCTGCCGGCGCCGGTCCTGGACGCGGCGGCGGAGCGGCTGCGGACCTGGTTCACCGACGACCACGACGCCCCCGCCCACTGGGAACCCTCCGGTCAGGACTTCCTCTCCCCCGCACTCGTCGAGGCCGACGCGATGCGCCGGGTGCTGCCGGTGGCCGAGTTCCGCACCTGGATCGCCGCGTTCCTCCCGGCCCTGGTCTCCGCCGCGCCCGACTCCACTCTGCTGGACCCGCCGGTGGTCTCCGATCACGCCGATCCGCAGATCGGCCACCTCCTCGGTCTCACCCTGAGCCGGGCGGCCGCCCTCCGCACGATCGCCGACGCGCTCCCGGACGGCCCGGCCCGTACCGCGCTCCTGGCCTCGGCCGAGGCCCATCTCGCGCTCGGCCTGCCGACGGTGTCCTCCGGGGACTTCTCCTCGGACCACTGGCTGGCGACGTACGCGGCACTGGCCCTGGACACGGCGCCCGGGCACTGAGAAGGCGCACCGTCCCGCGCGCCCGGCCGGGGGACGGGCCGGGCGGGCGGGGCGTACGTCCTACCCTCGGCGTATGAGCGACAGCGGCACCTCCGAGACCGGCCCCTCAGAAAACCCGCACACCGGCGGCGCCCTCCGTGACCGCTGGCGCGGGACGCTGCTCGCCGCACGCGGCGGGACGGCCCACGGTCCCGATCCCGCCCCCTACGCCGACGCCCTCCTCGCGCGCTGGGCCGAACCCCAGCGGCGGTACCACACCACCGCCCACCTGACACAGGTCCTGGACCACGTCGACACCCTGGCCGGCCACGCCTCCGACCCGGAGCTGGTGCGCCTCGCCGTCTGGTTCCACGACGCGGTCTACCGCCCCGACCGCTCCGAGAACGAGGAGCGCAGCGCGGCGCTCGCCGAGCGCGCCCTGCCCGAGGCCGGTGTCCCCGACGCCGCGACGGCCGAGGTCGCCCGGCTGGTCCGGCTCACCGTCACGCACGATCCGGCGGACGGCGACACCAACGGCGAGGTGCTGTGCGACGCGGATCTCGCGATCCTCGCGGCGGCCCCCAAGGAGTACGCGGCATACGCGGCGCAGGTGCGGGAGGAGTACGGCTTCGTCCCGGACGACGCGTTCCGCGAGGGGCGCTCCGCCGTCCTGCGACAACTGCTGGCGCTGCCCCGGCTGTTCCGTACGCCTCACGGTGCGCGGGAGTGGGAACCGAGGGCGCGGCAGAACCTGACCACCGAACTGGAGCTTCTCAGCCGGTGAGACAAGGGAATGACAGGGACGACAGCACTGTTGGCCACTGTCATGCCCGATTCTGCTTCCAGCCGTCCCCGTATGCCGATGGCCGTCTACATCCTCGGCCTCTCGGTCTTCGCTCTCGGTACCAGTGAGTTCATGCTGTCCGGGCTGCTGCCGCCCATCGCCGACGACATGGGCGTGTCCATCCCGAAGGCCGGACTCCTCATATCCGCCTTCGCGATCGGCATGGTCGTCGGCGCCCCGCTGCTGGCCGTCGCCACCCTGCGGCTGCCCCGCCGCACGACGCTCATCGCTCTCATCACGGTCTTCGGGCTGGGCCAGGTCGCGGGCGCGCTGGCACCGACGTACGAGGTGCTGTTCGTCTCCCGGGTCCTGAGCGCACTGGCGTGCGCCGGATTCTGGGCGGTGGGCGCGGCGGTCGCCATCGCGATGGTGCCGGTGAACGCGCGGGCCAGGGCCATGGCCGTGATGATCGGCGGGCTGTCGATCGCCAACGTGCTCGGCGTACCGCTGGGAGCGTTCCTCGGGGAGAGCTTCGGGTGGCGTTCGGCGTTCTGGGCGGTGGGGGCCGCGTCCGCGATCGCCCTCGTCGGCGTCGTCACCCGCATCCCGCGCATTCCGCTGCCGGACGAGAAGCCGCAGCTCAAGCGCGAGATCGCGATCTACCGGGACCGTCAGGTGTGGCTGTCCATCGTGATCACGGCCCTCGCGGCGGGCGGTGTGTTCTGCGCGTTCAGCTACCTCGCACCGCTGCTGACGGATGTGGCGGGACTGGATTCGGGCTGGGTGCCGTGGGTGCTCGGGCTGTTCGGTGTCGGCGCGCTGATCGGGACGACCATCGGCGGCCGGGTCGCGGACGCGCACCTCTTCGGGGTGCTCCTGAGCGGGATCAGCGCCTCGACGGTCTTCCTGGTGGCACTGGCCCTCTTCGCGTCGAACCAGGTCGCCGTCGTCGTCCTGGCGTTCCTGCTGGGGCTGTCCGCCTTCTACACGGCGCCGGCCCTCAACGCCCGGATGTTCAACGTCGCGGGCGTCGCCCCGACGCTGGCGGGGGCGACCACCACGGCCGCGTTCAACCTGGGCAACACGAGCGGCCCGTGGCTCGGCGGTGCGGTGATCGACGCGGACTTCGGCTTCCGGGCGACGGCCTGGGCGGGTGCCGCGATGCTGGTGCTCGGTCTGGCGGCGGTGACGGTCTCGCTGCGACTGCGCGGCGGCGGTACGCCGTCCCGCCGGATCGCGGGCACAGGGGTACACACCGGCGGGGAGCAGCACACCGGCACGGATCAGGTCGCCGGTTCCGAACACGCCGGGGGCACGGAGCATGCCTACACCTGAACAGATCTGGGCGGACGCCGATCTCCCCGCCCGCCGGCTCGCCGGGCTGGCTCTCAACCCGTCCGTGCCGACGAGCATTCTGCTGCGGCTGCTCGCCGACGCCCCGCCGGCCGTACGGATGGTGCTGTGCCGGGACCGTGCCCTGCCCGACGCCGTCGTCGACGCGGTGATCGAGCACCCCGACACCCGCACCCGCAGCTTCTTCGCCCGTAACCATCACGTCGATCCGGACCAGCGGGTTCGACTGCTGGACGACCCCGAGTGGTTCGTCCGGGCCCACCTTGCCGAGGGA
This sequence comes from Streptomyces sp. NPDC005752, assembly GCF_040630715.1. NCBI lineage: Bacteria > Bacillati > Actinomycetota > Actinomycetes > Kitasatosporales > Streptomycetaceae > Streptomyces > Streptomyces sp. NPDC005752. The sequence goes on from NZ_JBEXYB010000025.1 coordinate 87,701, forward strand.
CCTCGGACGGCCCTCCTCGCCCGGCCCCGGCCCCTGCCCGACGAGGCCGTCGTCCACATGATCAGCACGTACGACGACGAGCTCCTGGGTGGTCCCTTCTACCGGCAGATCTCGGCCGGTCTGCGCCGGTCCATGCCCACCCACCCGATCGCGAAGGTCCGCCGCTGGGGCGTCGGCATGTGGGCGTCACTGTCCGCCGACCTTCGGGCCGCACTGCTGACGGACCCCGACGACGGCGTCCGCGAGACGGCCCGGCGACATGCGTGCCATCAGGACCCGGTGTGGGTGGAGAGCGCGCTCCCTGACCGGCCGTGCCACGCCCGCGTCGACATGCTGCTCCACAGTGCCCTGAGCAGAGCTGTGGTGGACAGCGTCCTCGCCACGCCCGTGGGCGTGGAGGACAAGGCGATGATCGCCGTCAACCCCACCCTCCCTCCCCGTGCCGTGATCCTCCTGGCCGCCGATCCGGACCCGGAGATACGGGGCCGGATCGCGCACCGCGCGGACCTGGGGCCCGCCGAGCGCCGAGCTCTGGTCGCCGATCCCGACCCGGCCGTGCGCACGAGGGTCGCGCACCGCGCGGACCTGGGGCCCGCCGAGCGCCGCACGCTCGCGACGGACCGCGACCCGGACGTCCGGCTGGCCGTGTCCGTCCACCCCCGGCTGAGCGAGGAGGAACGCGCCCGGATCGACTACGAAGTCCCCCAGGACGACGACTTCGAATTCCGTTTTCCGTCCGAGACACCCCAGGACCCCGAGTCCGTCCGCCGGAACGCACTCTCCGGTCACCCACTGCTGCGCCGGCAGGCGGCCGGCGATCACCTGCTGCCACCGGACCTCGTCGCCCGCCTGGCCGACGATGACGACCTCGGTGTGCGCGTCCTGCTGGCCCAGAACCATCCGGACGCCCCCGCACCACTCCTGTTGCGCAGTTTCCTCGAGTACACCGGCCCCGGGCGCGGTCACCTCACCACCCGGCCGGACTTCCCGACCGACGGGCTGGCCGCCCTCGCCGACCACGAGGACCCCGCGGTCCGGGCCTTGGCCGTACGCGACCCCGGAACCGGGCCGGAAGCCGTGGACCGGCTCTCCCGGGACCCGGACCCTGCCGTGCGGGCCGCGGCGACACGCCACCCGAATCTTCCGGAGTCCCGGCTGGCGGAACTCCTCGACGACCCGGAGGCGGCCCACGACGCCGCCGCGAACCCGGCGCTGAACCCGGACACGGTGCGCCGGCTGGTGAGGACGAACGGCCTGCGGGCGCGGCCGACGGCGTAGAAGACCCGGCGGAAGGCCCGCCGCGCCCATCGGGGAACGAGCGGGCACCGACGGGGCCGCGGTCAGAGGGCGGGCCGCCCCTTCGGCCGCCGCAGCCCCGCCTCGGTGAGGCGGCGCACGATCTCCTTCGACCCGACCTCCCGCGCCCCGGCGCGCACCGCGTCCGCGTAGTGCGCCTCGGGCACGTCGTAGTGGTCGCGCTCGAAGGCGCGGGGCGGGCAGCCGATCGTGGCGGCGAAGGCGTGCAGTTCCTCGAACGACACGTCACTGACCAGGTGCGACCACAGGCGGCCGTGCCCCGGCCAGGTCGGCGGGTCGATGTAGACGGTCACCGGCCGAGCACCTCGGCGAGCGATCCCACCCGCGCGACGGCCACCGTCGCCTTCGTGCAGACCCAGTGCGGGTCGGGGCCGAGCTCCGGCTCGACGTCGAGGGCGTGCGGTCCCTCGTCCGTGCACACCGGGCACAACGGCCAGCGCCCGTGCTGCTCCAGGAGCGCGTCCTGGACGTCCTGCGCGACGAGCCCCGTGACGAAGGACACGCCTTCGGGCCACTGCTCGACCCACCACCTCCGGTGGGCTATCGCGTCCTCGACCATCGAGACGATCCCGGCTTCGGCCACATCTCCCGCGACGAGGTCGGCCATCACCAGCGCACGCGCGGTGTGCAGCTCCTGTTCCAGGCTGTTCAACTCCATGGCCCCATTGTCCCCCTGTCCTCCGTACGGCAGAGCGTGATCCTTCAGAGGTAGGGACCAAAGGGGGGTTGACGGGATTCACCCGTGAAAATATCTTTCAAATGTGACCAATGAAGTGAAGGAAAGTTTCAATCCGGACTCCCCGCCCGCCCCTGCGGCCCTCGCGGCCAAGGTGCGGACCCTGGCTCCGTCCATGACCCGTTCCATGCAGCGGGTCGCCGAAGCCGTCGCGGGGGACCCCGCCGGGTGTGCCGCCCTCACCGTCACCGGTCTCGCCGAACTCACCGGCACCAGCGAGGCGACGGTCGTCCGCACGGCCCGCCTCCTCGGCTACCCGGGCTACCGGGACCTCCGTCTCGCGCTCGCCGGCCTCGCGGCCCACCAGCAGTCGGGCCGGGCACCCGCCGTCACCGCCGACATCGCGGTCGACGACTCCATCGCGGACGTCGTCACGAAGCTCGCCTACGACGAGCAGCAGACCCTCGCCGACACGGCCGCCGGTCTCGACACGGTGCAGCTCGGGGCGGCCGTGGCGGCCGCGGCGACCGCGCGCCGCATCGACATCTACGGCGTCGGGGCGTCGTCACTCGTCGGCCAGGACTTGGCGCAGAAGCTGCTCAGGATCGGCCTGATAGCCCACGCCCACATGGACCCGCACCTCGCCGTGACCAACGCCGTGCAGCTGCGCCCCGGCGACGTGGCCATCGCGATCACCCACTCCGGCTCCACGGGTGACGTCATAGAGCCGCTCCGGGTCGCCTTCGACCGGGGCGCGACGACGGTCGCGATCACAGGCCGCCCCGACGGCCCCGTCTCGCAGTACGCGGACCACGTGCTGACCACCTCCACAGCGCGGGAGAGCGAGCTGCGGCCCGCCGCCATGTCGAGCCGCACCAGCCAGCTCCTCGTCGTCGACTGCCTGTTCATAGGAGTCGCCCAGCGGACGTACGAGACGGCCGCGCCCGCACTGTCCGCCTCGTACGAAGCGCTCGCCCACCGCCACACGCCACGCAGCCGCTGACCCCGGCAGCACCCGCACCCCCGCGATCCGAACCAGAACGAGAAAGCAGAGCGCTGTTCATGACCTCCACCACCGACGCGAACGCAGACACCCCCGTACCCGAGGGTTACGGCGAACTGCGCGCCCAGCTCGCCACCCTCACCACGGAGGCGTTCCGGCCGGAGCTCGCCGAGATCGACCAGCTGCCGACGCAGGAGATAGCCCGCATCATGAACGGCGAGGACAGCACCGTCCCCGCCGCCGTGGCCGAGAAGCTGCCGCAGATCGCCGCCGCGATCGACGCCACCGCCGAGCGCATGGCGCGCGGCGGCCGGCTGGTCTACGCGGGCGCCGGCACCGCCGGCCGTCTCGGTGTGCTCGACGCCAGCGAGTGCCCGCCCACCTTCAACACCGACCCGTCCGAGGTCCTCGGCCTGATCGCGGGCGGCCCCTCCGCCATGGTCAAGGCCGTCGAGGGGGCCGAGGACAGCAAGGAGCTGGCCGCCGCCGACCTCGACGGCCTGGGCCTCACCGCCGACGACACCGTGGTCGGCATCTCCGCCTCGGGCCGCACCCCGTACGCCATCGGCGCCGTCGAGCACGCCCGCGCCAAGGGGGCGCTCACCCTCGGCCTCTCCTGCAACGCGGACTCGGCGCTCGCCGCGGCAGCCGAACACGGCCTGGAGATCGTGGTCGGCGCCGAGCTGCTCACCGGCTCGACCCGTCTCAAGGCGGGCACGGCCCAGAAGCTCGTCCTCAACATGCTGTCGACGATCACGATGATCCGGCTCGGCAAGACCTACGGGAACCTGATGGTCGACGTGCGCGCTTCCAACGAGAAGCTGCGCGCCCGCTCCCGCCGGATCGTCTCCCTCGCCACCGGCGCCGGTGACCAGGAGATCGAGGCGGCACTCGCCGCCACCGACGGCGAGGTGAAGAACGCCATCCTCACCATCCTCGGCGGGGTCGACGGACCTACCGCCGCCACCCTCCTGGCCGAGTCCGACGGCCACCTCCGCGCGGCCCTCGCGGCCGTCCGCACCACCTGACGCACCACACCCCCGCACAGCAAGGCACCACGCACCATGGCTACTGAAGACAAGAACCGCGCCACTGCCGCCGCGATCCTGCCGCTCGTCGGTGGCGCTGCGAACGTCAGCTCGATCGCCCACTGCATGACCCGGCTCCGGCTGGGCCTGCACGACCGCTCCCTCGTCGACGACGAGGCCCTCAAGGCGGTCCCCGCCGTGATGGGCGTCGTCGAGGACGACACCTACCAGATCGTCCTCGGCCCGGGCACCGTCGCCCGGGTCACCCCCGAGTTCGAGCAACTGGTGGAGGACGGCCGGGCGTCCGGGACGCCCGCACCCGCGCACACGGCGGAGGAGCTGGCCGACAAGGGCGCGGCCCTCAAGGCGCAGCGGAAGACGAAGAACGCCACCCCGTTCAAGCTGTTCCTGCGCAGAATCGCGAACATCTTCGTCCCGCTGATCCCCGCCCTGATCGGCTGCGGCATCATCGCCGGCCTCAACGGCCTGCTGGTGAACCTCGGCTGGCTGACCTCGGTCACCCCCGCCCTGGCCGCGATGGCCTCGGGCTTCATGGCCCTGATCGCGGTCTTCGTCGGCTACAACACGGCGAAGGAGTTCGGCGGCACGCCGATCCTCGGCGGCGCGGTCGCGGCGATCATCGTCTTCCCCGGGGTCGCGAACATCGACGCCTTCGGCCAGACCCTCTCCCCCGGCCAGGGCGGCGTCCTCGGCGCCCTCGGCGCCGCGGTCCTCGCGGTGTACGTCGAGAAGTGGTGCCGCCGCTGGGTGCCCGAGGCACTGGACGTCCTGGTCACCCCGACGCTCACGGTGCTGATCTCCGGCCTCGTCACGATCTTCGGCCTGATGTACGTGGCCGGCGAGGTCTCCTCCGCCATCGGCACGTTCGCGGACTGGCTGCTCTCCACCGGCGGCGCGGGTGCCGGCTTCCTGCTCGGCGGCTTCTTCCTGCCGCTGGTGATGCTGGGCCTGCACCAGGCCCTGATCCCGATCCACACCACGCTGATCGAGCAGCAGGGCTTCACGGTCCTGCTCCCGATCCTCGCCATGGCCGGAGCCGGCCAGGTCGGCGCGGCAGCGGCCGTGTACCTCCGTCTCCCCCGGAACGAGTCGATCCGCAAGACCATCAGGTCCGCCATGCCCGCAGGTCTGCTGGGCGTGGGCGAACCCCTGATCTACGGTGTCTCGCTCCCGCTGGGCCGCCCGTTCGTCACGGCCTGTGTGGGCGGCGCCTTCGGCGGCGGCTTCGTGGGCCTGTTCAACCAGCTCGGCGACTCGGTCGGCTCGACGGCCATCGGCCCGTCCGGTTGGGCCCTGTTCCCGCTCCTGGACGGCAACCACGGCCTCGGCTCCACGATCGCGATCTACGCGGGCGGCCTGCTCGTCGGCTATGTCGCGGGGTTCGTCGCCACGTACTTCTTCGGCTTCAGCAAGGCCCTGCTGGCGGAGTTCGACGTCAGCCAGGAACCGGCCGCCTCCACGGTCGCGGCCACCGGCCCGGCCTCCCCCTCGGGCTCGGGCGACACCCAGCCGAAGAAACCCGCCGGAGTCTGAACGCGCCGCTCGCGGGCCGCGAGCGGTCACGGGGAGCCCAGGAGATTTTCCGTACGAACACGTGTGTGTAGGCAATGCATCGCCGGGCACACGCTGCTCCGGAGGTTGATAACAATGGTTCCCCTGCTTCTCGTTCTTCTGCTCGCCCTGATCCTTTTCGGTGCCGGTTTCGCACTCAAGGCACTGTGGTGGATCGCGGTGATCGTGCTCGTGGTCTGGCTGATCGGATTCTTCGTACGCCCGGCGGCCGGCGGCGGTAAGCGCGGCCGGTGGTATCGCTGGTAGAAGACTCTGAACAGCACTGATGCGGGTGGCCCAAGACCTGATGGTCTTGGGCCACCCGCATTTTCGCGTGTTATCGAGATTCCATGGGTGTGGACCGGAGAAGTAGGGGCAGCCGATTCACTGAGCGGCACTCCTCATCATCCCGATGAGAATCGCCGTGCCGAATTAACCGTCGAGGAGGGAGCCGAAGAATGAGCGACAACCTGTGGGGCTACCAGCCTACGAGCGGCCACACCGCGGGCGCCGATCTGACCGGATTCTCGGTCGAGGCGACGGACGGAAGCATCGGCAAGGTCGACAAGCACTCCGACGACGTGGGCTCCGCCTATCTGGTCGTCGACACCGGCGTCTGGATCTTCGGCAGGGAAGTTCTGCTCCCGGCAGGCACGGTCAAGGGGATCGACACCGAGCACAAGAAGATATTCGTCGACCTGACCAAGGACCAGATCAAGGACTCCCCGGAGTTCGACAAGCACAAGCACGCGAACGACCCGGGCTATCACGCCCAGGTCGGCGGCTACTACGACGGCTACCGGCTCGGGTGACACCGCAGCACCACACGCACAGCGGGGCCGGCTCCTCATACGGAGCCGGCCCCGCTGTCGCGGTGTGCAAGGCACCGGCGGGCTCTCCCGGGGAGCAACCCGTCGCCCACCGGCATCTCAGTGTCCGCGTGGCCCTCCGCAGGACGAGCACGCAGAGGCCGTTCAGACGGGGAAATCCGCTGTCAGCAGGGTGACATCGAAGGGCCCGGGCAACGAGAGCGGCTTCCCGAAGGGCTCCGAGTCGGAGTGCTTGTACGTCCCGTCCTCGCTCGGCTCCGTGAACAGCGTGGACATCGCACCACGCGTGTCGAACCGGTCGATCAGCAGGTACATCGGGACGCCCGCCCGCGCATAGGCGCGGTACTTCTTCGTCCTGTCCTCCCGGGCGTTGCCCTGAGACGTGATCTCGACGATCAGAAGCCCCTCGGACGCGTCCAGCGGGTCGCTGATCTCCGGGTCGGCAGCCGCGATCAGCTCTCTCGGCATCACGACGAGGTCCGGAACGTACAGCTTGTCGAGGGGCGCGACGTGCACACCAAGCGTCTGGTAGATCCCCAGCTCATCGGGGAGGCCCCTGTAGAGAACACGCTGCACCGTTTCGGCGATGCCGTTGTGGTGCGCATGAGGCGGCGGTACCAAGACGATCTGCCCGTCGTCGATCTCGGCGCGCCACCCCTCGGGCACGTCCAGTTCCTGCCATGTGCGCAGCAGGTAGTCCCACAGGCGGCCCTCAGAGCCCTGATCGCTTTCGGCGGCGGTCATCGCAGGTCCCTCCTCCTGTGGCCGTACGCGGGAGCGTAGATCGACTTGTTCGCGGCGGTCCGCCGCTCCCCTCAGCGTCCCACGATCGTGTGACGCTCGCAGTGACCTCACCGCAGGTGTCCCTGCGCTCGTCGAGCCCGAGGAACCGGCCACCCGTTCTCACGCATCTCTCCAGACATGACGAACGGCCAGGCACGTGGCGGCAGCACGCACCGAACGGCCCCGGGAGGCGAGCGGCCGGCGGAGGGGGCGTACGCGGCGGAGCCCGGCATCGTCCGCACCACACTCGCCGTCCTGCGCCGCGACGGGCTCCGGCTGTACGGCCGGGCGGCCCGCGTCACCGGCCTGGTCGCGCTGGGCGGACTGCTGCTGACCGTCGTGGGGTTCGTCGCCGCCTGGCCCGAGTTCACCGAGATACGGCTGGGCGCGATACAGGCCCGTATCTACGAGGACTCCTACGCCCCCGACGGCACCCGCGTGAACACGATGTGGCTCATCCTGCTCGCCTGCCTGCCGTTCCTGATCCTGCTGCTGCACCTGGCATGCGCCTCCCTCCAGACGGCGTGCTCCCGAGCCGCCGCCGAAACGGGAGACTGCGGCCCGCGTGGCCGTTTCCGTACGGTCCTCGGTGTGTACGCGCTGCGCGGGGTGCTCGTGTGGACCCCTCTGGTGCTCGGCATCCTGGTGGAGGAGTACTTCACCACCACCCTGTTCAGGGAGTACACCGCGATCGTCCCGAAGTGGGAGTACCCCAACCTGTTCCCCCTGCTGTCCTACGGCGCGCCCCTGCTGGGCCTGGCTCTGACGCTGCTGCTCCGGTTCGGCTGGGTCCTGGCCCCGGCAGCCTCCGCGAACGAAGGCCTCGGCCCCCTGGCCGCGCTGCGCCGCTCCTGGTCGCTGACCTGGGGCCGGGCGATCTCCTGGTTCCGCACCCTGGCCGTCGCGCTGCCCCTGGGCGGGCTGACCGTCGGCCTGTACCTACTGCTCCAGGCCGCCGCCCGGCCGACGCGCTCCCGGGCGGCCTCCCTGTTCCTGGAGTGGGGCCCGGACAACACCTACGCCGCCTACGTCGCCGGGGTCCTCGCCCCCATCGCCGTCGCCCTGCTGCTCACCGGCGCCCTGGTCCTCCCTCCGGCTCACACCACCCTGGCGGTACTCCACCAGCGGCTCGCCCGGACCGGGGAGCGGCGGTCCCCGGGCACGGCGGTCACCCCGGCGTGACCGCCGGGGCGGGCCTCACGGCAGGTGCTTCCCACTCAGGACGGCAGCCTGCCCTCGCGGTTGATCTCCGTCACCCGGGCCCGCAGCACCAGCCCCGGTGGAGCCGGCCGGACGGATTCCGGCGGGCAGTCCCACTCCGCGCCGCCGCCCGGCGGACGCAGCTGCAGATACGGCCCGACGCGGCCCATCACCCGGCCCACCCGGCCGTCCCGGCCGTCGACCGCGAAGGTCCCGGGCTCCGGCATACACGGCTCCAGTCCTTCAACTGTCATGAGCGGCCTTCGCTTCGAGCCGCTCGCTCAGCCGCAGCGCCGTCTCGATCGAGCACCGGCCGAGGTCCACCAGCGCTGCCGGCTCGTCGCCCGCGCACGACACCGGGTCGATCCGCAGCGACGGCAGCTTCACGCCGACCCCCGCGAGCCCGTCCCGCAGCCGCGCCACCGCGTCCTGTGCCGCCTGCACTCTGCCCGCTGCCTCTTTGCGCCGTTCCGTAGCCGTCGTCATGATCTTCCCCATTTCCACGCTGAGTAGTTGGTATGCCTACTCAGCGTGGCCAATTCCTCGCTACCGTGGGAGAGGTGCCGCTCCAACTCCCGCACGCCGGCCACAGGGAGGCGCCTTGGCCGAGCCCGGGCCCTGCTCCGCCATCCCAGAAAGGCCTTTCGCAGGACGACCCGGGGGCGCCCCTGTTCGTCAGCGCTTGCTTCATCGGGCAACGGGAGGCGGGTACGCGACGAATGCGGGCCGACCAGGACCAGGAGCCGGACGAGGCGCTGGGCGGGGCGGCTTCATCGCGCGGAACTGCGTCGCGCTGAAGCAGCCGAAGCGCCCGGCCCCCTTCGCGGTGGCGGCGGAGGCGGAGGCCGTCGCTCGCCACCGGCCTCAAGCCCGCCCTGGACCACCGGCCAGGACGTGCTGAGTCCTGACAGCGGAGGCAGGGTGTTCCGACCCGGGCCGCTCCGTCATGGGCTCTGCGCTTGCCCGGAGCTCGACTGCTGCCCCGTCGCACGGCGGGATGAGTCCACGATCTGCTGCAGGGCCGCGGCGTGTTTCTCCAGCGCGGCGCGCCCGGCCGCGCTCAGGGCCACCCAGGTGCGGGGGCGCTTGCCGACGTAGCCCTTCTTGACGTCGACGTAGCCGTGGCTCTCCAGCGTGCTGATCTGCTTCGAGAGGGCGGAGGCCGAGACCTCCGCCGTCTCTCTGACCCACGACCACTCCGCCCACTGGGTGCCCGCCAGCAGCGACACGATGGTCAGCCGTGTGGAGTCGAGGAGCACGGAATCGAATTCAGCGCGCGGCACCCGGATCCTCCGTCACCGATCGCGCGCCACGCACTGCGCGGGCCCTCACCGCCTGGTCCCACGCCGGCCCCAGGAAGATCACGGCGGCACCCAGCAGGGCCCCGGCACCCGAGCGCCAGTACGGCAGGTCGAGCGATACGCGGGATCCCAGCACCGAGATGACCAGGCCGGTCGCCATGACCGCGAGCAGCGTGAGCCGCCTCCGGCGCAGGAACGCACCGTCCAGTTCCTCCTTGCGCCTGCCTGTGCGGTGGCCGAGCAGAGCCGAGCCCCGCCGCGTGCGCAACAGGACGACGTAGGCCACCGCCAGCGCCGCGTATCCGATGGACACCCAGGCCTGCGCGTCATCGCCGACCCAGTCGGGCGCGGCCAGCAGCAGGAAGGCCGCGAGGCCAAGGACGACGTACACCCACCTCGCACCCCCGCTGCCCTCGGCCGCCTGTATCCGGCGCTGCTCGACGTCCCGCAGAGTACGTGCGGCCTCGTCCGGTGTCGGATTCGGATGCACAGACATCGCTACCTCCATGAGTCGAGGGCGGGGCGGTACACCCAACCCTGTTTCCTGTAAGGAAACTAGTTTCCCCATGTAGGTGAGTCAACCACCCGGCACGCACCAAATCCTCTGGGCGTGAGTGGACGAGGCCGGAAACCGGGATGGGATTCCCCTTGATCGTGGACACCCGGAGGGTGAGATCCTGCGGTTCCGGAGCAGGTACCACCAGGTGGGAAGTACGTACACGAAGCGCAGACCGAGGAGCTCAGCGGCGCGCGGTCACGCTCGTCGAACCTCGGCGAGACGATCACCGTCGTCGCCCGGACCTCGGTACCGATGCCCGCGCTCGGCTGGTCCCGCCGGGCCCAGGCGGACCGGGGCGAAAGTGAGTCCGGCGAGCCGACCGGCGCAGGACGCGAGGAACTCAGCGGCCGCTATCCACCCCCGCCCTGGTCCACAACTGCGGCAACACGGCCTGGAAGTCATCAGCGCCCGCAACACCGCCATGCTCGAAGCCGTCGCCGAACCTTCCTCCCATCGTGATCAGTGACCTCTTCGGCGTCAGCGCAAGCAGCGCCCACAGGTGGGCTCGGTTCACCCAGGACAGCTGGACGCACTACCTCTCTGCCTGCTCCGACGACGAAGCGGGATCGGCAGAGGGATCTTGATGTCAGTGGTCAGTTCAGATTCCCCCACCGCCGGCCACAGGAAGCCATCCGGCCGTGCCTGCACCGGGTCGCAGAGCCTTCTTCGACTGGGAGCGTCGCCTGTCACGGCAGTTGGTTGAACGCCTGGTCGGCATCGGCTACGGCTTCGGGGTGAACGTCGTGGGCGGTGCGACCATCGGCGATCTTCTGCCAGTTGGTCCGGGCGAGCACCCGTTGGACCGCGAGTACCTGGGCGGCCAGCAGGCGTGCCTGGATGCCCTCGCCGAGGGCGTCCGCCAGCGCCTCTTCGTCCTCCAGCTGGTACCGCGTGAGCCGTCCTGCCAGGCTCGGCGTGGTGAACACCAGCCGATGGAACGCCACCACCTCGGGGTGATCGTTGAGGCCGGTGACGGGGTCGTACCGATCGAGGCCGGCCCGGAAGTGCCGGTGCAGTGCCGTCACCGGTTCGATGCCGGACCTACGGTCACGTACGACGCGTGCCGCCTCGCCCTGATGGTCCGCAAACCGGTGCAGCACCAGGTCTTCCTTGGTGGGGAAGTACCGGAAGAGGGTCGGCTTGGAGATTTCGGCTGCCGCGGCGATGTCGTTGACCGAGACACGGTCGAAGCCGCGCTCCAGGAACAGCGAGACGGCCGCGTCGCCGATGGCGTCGCGCGTCCGCTCCTTCTTGCGGGCCCGCAGTCCCGTCGACTCGCTCATCCGATCACCGTAACATTCGTGACCGAGTTGCGTTTTTAACCGAGTGACGTTTTCATGGGCGGCATGCATCAGACGGACATTCCTCCCGTGCTCGTAACCGGGGCGACGGGCCGGGTCGGCCGCGTCGTCATCGACCAACTCCTCGACGCGGGCGTGCCGGTCCGTGCCCTCACCCGTCGCTCCGAGGCGGCGGCGACGCTGCCGGCGAAGGCCGAGGTCTTCGTCGGCGACCTCACCGTGCCCGAGTCCCTCGACCCGGCATTGAGTGGCGCCGGTGCGGTCTTCCTCGTCTGGACCGCCCCGCCTCAGGCCGCGGAGGCAGTCGTCGAGCGGCTCGCAGCCCACGTGCGGCGGGTCGTCTTCCTCTCCTCCCCGCATCAGACGCCACACCCCCTCTTCCAGCAGCCCAATTCCATGGCGGTGCTGCACGCCGGCATCGAGCGGCTCATCGCGGCCACCGGCCTCGAGTCGACGATCATCCGGCCGGGGATGTTCGCGTCGAACTCGCTGGCCTGGTGGGCGCCCGCGATCCGGGCCGGCGAGGTCGTCCGGTGGCCTTACAACGCCTCCGAGTCGGCACCGGTCGACGACCGCGACATCGCAGCCGTCGCGGCGCGAACGCTCTATCAGGGCGGCTACGTGGGAGGCGACTACGTCCTTACGGGCCCCGAATCGCTGACCCAAGCCGCGCAGGTGGACGTCATCGGTGACGCCCTGGGGCGCCGGATCGCATTCGAGGAGATAGCGCCGGACGAGTTCCGAAGTCTGTGGGAGAGTACGGTGCCCAGCTCGGCCGTCGACATGCTGCTCGCCGCGTGGAGTGCGGCGGTCGGACAGCCCGCGTACATCACCACTGCGGTGGCCGACATCCTCGGGACGGCGCCGCGAACGTTTCGCCAGTGGGCCGTCGACCACGCCATCGCGTTCACGGAGGGTTCGTGACCTCGTCGACCGCGACCTGCGGCCCAGGCCGCAGCCCTCAGTCCGCCGTTGCCCCGGCCCCACCTCCGGAACGTGCCGAGCGCGTGGGCGCGTGCGGCTCAGGCAGCCCGGGGCACCGTGCGTACCGACAGGACGCGCGCCTGCGGTCCAAGTGCGCGACATCGAGTGGCGCCTGCGGGCCCGACTGAACAGTGCAGGGTCAGAACGCCGCCTCTTCACCAGTCGGCCGGCAGCCGGCTGCCCAGGCCGCAGCCCGATCGCCTCTAGCGGAAGCCCCGGAAGACGCCGTCGTCACCCGCGGCGGCGACGAAGTCCTCCCAGTCCATGTTGCCGAGGTAGATGTTGTTCTCGATCGACCACAGTTCTGCGGCTGTGACGCGCAGTTCGCCGAACTGCTGCTCCGCGTCCTCGCCGTCGCCCTCGCCGTCGTCCTCGTCGTCGTCGTCCTCGTCGTCCTCGTCGTCCTCGTAGGGCGGGACCGCGAGTAGCGGCATCCCAGGCGCGAAGAGCGCGGTCGTGTCCGCCACGATCAACATGGAGTCACTGTTACCGCTGGCGAGGGCCAGTGCGAGGACCTGTTCGGTCGTCAGATCGCTGTAGTCGGCATCGTCCACTATGTGAACATTCGCGAGGAAGCCGTCCTTGTTCGGCGTTGTGATCGCCGTATGGAGGGCTTGCCAAGCCGACTGGTCGGAATAGTCAGTGCGGATCAGCAAACTGTTGTCCGTCTGCGGCAGGCTCTTCAATGGAATTCTCTCCCAGTGGGCAGGTTCAGCAGTGCTGCGGACTGCAGCGCGCGGTGTGTCCTCAGTGCTGACGCTATGCGCCGGGTCTGACAGGAGGCCCGCTTCGGCCCGCCGCCCCACACCGCGCCCTCGGGCAAGCGGGTGGCCGTCGCCGGGATCGAGTCCTTCGGCCCGTCCGGCGAGTACCGGACCTGACCTCTTCCGCGGACCGGCCCCGAACCGTCCATGCCCGCCACCGCGTACGACGCCGGCCCCCGGGAACGAATCCCGGGGGCCGGCGTCGTACGGGTACTGCGGGTACCGCTCGAACTGCTGATCCGAGGATCAGAAGTCCATGTCACCGCCCGGCATGCCGCCCGGAGCGGCCGCAGAGGCCTTCTCCGGCTTGTCGGCGATGACGGCCTCGGTGGTGAGGAAGAGCGCGGCGATGGACGCGGCGTTCTGCAGGGCGGAGCGCGTGACCTTCGCCGGGTCGATGATGCCCTCGGCGATCATGTCGACGTACTCGCCGGTCGCGGCGTTGAGGCCGTGACCGATCGGCAGGTTGCGCACCTTCTCGACGATGACGCCACCCTCGAGACCACCGTTGACGGCGATCTGCTTGAGCGGGGCCTCCAGCGCGAGCTTCACGGCGTTGGCGCCCGTGGCCTCGTCACCGGTCAGGTCGAGCTTCTCGAAGACGGCCGAGGCCTGGAGCAGAGCCACGCCACCACCGGCGACGATGCCCTCCTCGACAGCGGCCTTGGCGTTGCGCACCGCGTCCTCGATGCGGTGCTTGCGCTCCTTGAGCTCCACCTCGGTGGCGGCGCCGGCCTTGATGACGGCCACGCCGCCGGCCAGCTTCGCGAGGCGCTCCTGGAGCTTCTCGCGGTCGTAGTCCGAGTCGGAGTTCTCGATCTCGGCACGGATCTGCTTGACGCGGCCCTGGACCTGGTCGCTGTCGCCGCCACCGTCGACGATGGTCGTCTCGTCCTTGGTGATGACGACCTTGCGGGCGGTGCCGAGCAGGTCGACGCCGGCGTTCTCCAGCTTGAGACCGACCTCCTCGGAGATGACGGTGCCACCGGTGAGGATGGCGATGTCGCCGAGCATGGCCTTGCGGCGGTCACCGAAGCCCGGAGCCTTGACGGCGACGGACTTGAAGGTGCCACGGATCTTGTTGACGACCAGGGTCGACAGGGCCTCGCCCTCGACGTCCTCCGCGATGATCAGCAGGGGCTTGCCCGACTGCATGACCTTCTCGAGCAGCGGAAGGAGGTCCTTCACGTTGCTGATCTTGGAGTTGACGATCAGGATGTACGGGTCGTCGAACGACGTCTCCATACGCTCCATGTCGGTCGCGAAGTACGCCGAGATGTAGCCCTTGTCGAAGCGCATACCCTCGGTGAGCTCGAGCTCCAGACCGAAGGTCTGGGACTCCTCGACGGTGATGACGCCTTCCTTGCCGACCTTGTCCATCGCCTCGGCGATCTTGGCGCCGATCTCGGTGTCGGCAGCGGAGATGGAGGCCGTCGAAGCGATCTGCTCCTTGGTCTCCACGTCCTTCGCCTGCTCCAGCAGAGCGGCGGAGACGGCCTCGACGGCCTTCTCGATGCCACGCTTCAGAGCCATCGGGTTGGCACCCGCGGCGACGTTGCGCAGGCCCTCGCGGACGAGCGCCTGGGCGAGAACGGTGGCGGTGGTCGTACCGTCGCCGGCGACGTCGTCCGTCTTCTTGGCGACCTCCTTGACCAGCTCCGCACCGATCTTCTCGTACGGGTCCTCGAGCTCGATCTCCTTGGCGATGGAAACACCATCGTTGGTGATCGTGGGCGCGCCCCACTTCTTCTCGAGGACGACGTTACGGCCCTTGGGGCCGAGGGTGACCTTGACGGCGTCGGCGAGCTGGTTCATCCCGCGCTCGAGACCGCGCCGTGCCTCCTCGTCGAACGCGATGATCTTGGCCATGTGAAGTGGTCCTCCCGGACAGGGGTGGATTTCTCCGGACCGAGAGGCGCCCGCGACGGACGGCCAGCGTGCTCTGTGGTTCCTTGCCCCACGGAGCCTGCGGGCCTCACCGGCCCGGTCCAAGTTCTGTCACTCTCACCTGGAGAGTGCTAACGCCAATAATTAGCACTCGACCCCTGCGAGTGCAAGCGTCCCCCTCCGTCGGTGGACAACCGGGAGGGGCGCACACACGCACGAAGGGCCCGTCCCCCTCTTCGGAGGTACGGGCCCTGCGTGTGTGAGTGGTGTCGTCGGCCGACCGCGCCGAGCTCAGCCGACGGCGAGCTTGACCATGTCCGCCTGCGGCCCCTTCTGGCCCTGCGAGATCTCGAATTCAACTCGCTGACCCTCTTCGAGGGTGCGGTATCCGTCCATCTGGATCGCGCTGTAGTGGACGAAGACATCCGCACCACCGTCGACCGCGATGAAGCCGTACCCCTTCTCCGCGTTGAACCACTTGACGGTGCCCTGAGCCATAGCCTTACTCCCCTATTACTGGCCCTTGCGCAGGTCCGCACTTCGCGGACCCGGGTCAGAAGTCACCCTCCGACAGGAGAGGGTGGCGTGCGCCGGAACGCGTCGACCGCGGCCGAATGTATCTGCCCAACTGCCCTCTGCAACAGGTCAATCGGACGAGAATTCTGGGCACGGGCGACCGCACGCAAGGGGCGAATTCGCTGGATTCCAGGGCAAGTCGGGCCTGACAAAGGCCACTTATGCCTCAAGGGGTTCACGCACTTTGGCTGTTTCTTGCCGCGGCCGGGCGCATTCTCATATGCGGGCGGCACGGGAAGCTGCGGTGACTTCCCCAACTCTACCGCGCTCAACCATGCGGAATGGCCCCCTCCACATGTTGTGCGGAGAGGGCCACTGTGCTCACGCCGTGCGGTCGGGCAGCCGCGCCCGGGGCCGTGCGGTGATCAGCCTCCGGCGACGGCCGGGATGATCGAGACGCCGGCGCCGTCCGGGGTGACCGCGTCCAGGCCGCCCTCGAAACGCACGTCGTCGTCGTTGACGTACACGTTGACGAAGCGTCGCAGCTTGCCCTGGTCGTCCAGGACGCGGGCCGCGATGCCCGGGTGGTTCTGCTCCAGGGAGGCGATGACCTCGGAGAGGACCGACCCTTCCGCCGGGACCTCGGCCTGACCGCCCGTGTAGGTGCGGAGGATGGTGGGGATGCGGACCTTGACGCTCATGTACGTGCCTTCCTTCGGTCTCGGGTGGTCAGTTGGCGGCGGCGAGGCCCGCGTCGCGGAACGCGTCCAGACTGGGCCGGATCGTCGCCGACAGGCCCGTCGTGGGAGCGACCGCGTCCAGGGTCTTCAGCCCGTCGCCGGTGTTCAGGACGACGGTCGTCAGGGCCGGGTCGAGCAGACCGGCGTCGATCAGCTTCTTCGTCACACCGACCGTCACCCCGCCCGCGGTCTCCGCGAAGATGCCCTCGGTGCGGGCCAGCAGCTTGATCGCGTCCACGACCTGCTCGTCGTTGACGTCCTCCACCGCGCCGCCGGTGCGCCGGGCGATGTCCAGGACGTACGGACCGTCGGCCGGGTTCCCGATCGCGAGGGACTTGGCGATCGTCTTCGGCTTCTGGGGGCGCACCACGTCGTGGCCGGCCTTGAAGGCGGTGGAGACCGGGGAGCAGCCCTCGGCCTGTGCACCGAAGATCTTGTACGGCTTGTCCTCGACGAGGCCGAGCTTGATCAGCTCCTGCAGCCCCTTGTCGATCTTCGTGAGCTGCGAGCCGGACGCGATCGGGATGACGAGCTGGTCGGGCAGCTGCCAGCCGAGCTGTTCGCAGATCTCGTACGCCAGGGTCTTGGAGCCCTCGCCGTAGTACGGCCGCAGGTTGACGTTGACGAAGCCCCAGCCCTCGCCGAGCGGGTCGCCGATGAGCTCCGAGCAGAAGCGGTTGACGTCGTCGTAGTTGCCCTCGATGCCGACCAGTTCACCGCCGTACACCGCGGCCATGACGACCTTGCCCTGCTCCAGGTCGTGCGGGATGAACACGCAGGAGCGGAAGCCGGCGCGGGCGGCGGCGGCACCCACCGCACCGGCGAGGTTGCCGGTGGAGGAGCAGGAGAGGGTGGTGAACCCGAAGGCACGGGCGGCCTCGACGGCGATCGCGACGACACGGTCCTTGAAGGAGTGCGTCGGATTGCCGGAGTCGTCCTTGACGTACAGGCCGCCGGTCACGCCCAGCTCACGGGCGAGGTTGTCGGCCTTCACGAGCTTCGTGAAACCGGGGTTGATGTTGGGCTTGTCGGCGACGTCGGAGGGGACGGGCAGCAGCGGCGCGTAGCGCCAGATGTTGTCCGGGCCCTCGGCGATGCGCTTCTTCAGCTCTTCGGGGGAGCCGCTCGGCAGGTCGTACGCCACTTCGAGCGGCCCGAAACAGGACACACAGGCGAAAATGGGGCCGAGCTCGAAACGCTCGCCGCATTCGCGGCAGGAAAGTGCTGCGGCGGGACCGAGGTCCACGGCGGAAGAATCGGTGTTCTCTGCAACTGTCTGCACGGCCATGATGGCGGAGGCCCTTTCTCCTCATCTTCCTCGCGACGTATTTCGCCGCAAGACGGAATTGGCACCTTCCCCACCGTGACCTCGCGGCCGGCAGGAGGGTTGCCGGGACTTCGACGGGCCGTTCCCTCAGTCCCTCTGGATGAGCGCTATGGCACCGGACCATGGATCCGGGCGTTTATTCGCGGACCGACCCCGACATGCGAGGGTCATCCGCGTTGTTCAAGACTGTAACCGAAGCACTGGACGGTTGAGATAGTCGTCCGAACCGCGAGATGGATCACATACAGGGAGTATCGACCGTGCTGGAAGAGGTGGAACGCTGGCTGACCAGGCGTTCCTGGTCAGCTGCCGACCGCCCGCTCGACCGGCTCACCGCCGCGCGGGCGAGGGATCCGCACCGCTCGCGTGTGAGCGTCGTCCTGCCCGCGCTGAACGAGGAGGCGACGGTCGGCGCGATCGTCGCGGAGATCCGCCGCGAGCTGATGGAGGAGGTCCGGCTCGTCGACGAGCTGGTGGTGATCGACTCCGGATCCACCGACGGGACCGCCCAGGAGGCCCGCCGGGCCGGCGCCCGGGTCGTGCACCGGGACGCGATACTCCCGAGGGTCCCCGCCCTCCCCGGCAAGGGCGAGGTGCTGTGGCGATCGCTGCTGGTCACCGACGGAGACATCGTGTGCTTCGTCGACGCCGACCTCAAGGAGTTCTCGGCGGACTTCGTCTCCGGAATCGTCGGCCCCCTGCTGACCGACCCCTCCGTGCAGTTCGTCAAGGCCATGTACGACCGGCCGCTGGGCGAGACCGCCGGCCAGGGCGGCCGGGTGACCGAACTCGTGGCCCGCCCGCTGCTCAACCTGCACTGGCCGCTGCTGGCGGGCTTCGTCCAGCCGCTGGGAGGCGAGTACGCGGTGCGGCGCTCCCTGCTCGAGCGGCTTCCCTTCCCGGTCGGTTACGGGGTGGAGCTGGGCCTGCTCGTCGACGCGCTGCACACGGTCGGCCTGGACGCGCTGGCACAGGTCGACGTCGGCGTGCGCAGGCACCGCCACCAGGACGGCCAGGCCCTCGGCCGGATGGCGGCCACGATCTACCGCACGGCCCAGCTGAGGCTCTCCAGGGGGTCGCTCGTACGGCCCGAGATCACCCAGTTCGAGCGGGGCCCCGACGGCTTCGTCCCCCGCACCCACCCGGTGGACACCGAGGAGCGGCCGCCGATGCGGGAGATCGCGGAGTACGCGTCACGGAGTGCGGCGTAACGGTTCCTTACACCCGTCTCCGCACGCGCTTCACGTTTGGCGGCTTCCCGAACGGGCTAGGTTCGGGTACATGGTCTCCGAGCACGCTGCCCAGGTCCTCGTCGCGTCCAACCGCGGCCCGGTGTCGTACGCACTGCGGGAGGACGGCACGCTCGACTCGAAACGCGGCGGGGGCGGGCTGGTCTCCGGCCTCAGCGCCGTCGACGACAAGCTGTGGGTGTGCGCCGCCCTGAGCGACGGTGACCGCGAGGCGGTCCGGCGCGGGGTGTCCGAGCCCGGCGTCCGGATGCTCGACATCGACGCCGGCGTCCACGCCGACGCGTACAACGGCATCGCCAACTCGGTGCTCTGGTTCGTCCACCACATGATCTACCAGACACCGGTGGAGCCCGTCTTCGACGCGGAGTTCCGCCGGCAGTGGGCCTCCTACGAGGCGTACAACCGGGCCTTCGCCCAGGCCCTCGCCGAGGAGGCGGGCGAGGGCGCCGCCGTCCTGGTGCAGGACTACCACCTCTCGCTGGTCCCCGGCATACTGCGCGAGCTGCGCCCCGACCTGCGGATCGGGCACTTCTCGCACACCCCCTGGGCGCCCGTCGACTACTTCCGGCTGCTGCCCGACGACATCGGCGAACAGCTGCTCAAGGGCATCCTGGGTGCCGACCGCGCCGCCTTCCTGACCCGCCGCTGGGCGGACGCCTTCATCGGCTGCTGCACGGAGATCCTCGGCGGCACCGGCCACACCCGCATCGGGGTGCACGGACTGGGCGCCGACGCGGACTTCCTGCGCCGCCGCTCCCGCGAGGCGGACGTGGACGAACGCATGGAGGTCCTGCGGGAGCAGGTGGGCGCGGACCGGCGCACGATCGTGCGGGTGGACCGCACGGAGCTCTCCAAGAACATCGTCCGAGGGCTGCACGCCTACCGGGCGCTGCTGGAGGAGCGCCCCGAGTGGCGGGAACGCGTGGTGCACATCGCCTTCGCCTACCCCTCGCGGCAGGACCTCGCGGTCTACCGCGACTACACGGCGGAGGTCCAGCGGGTCGCCGACACGGTCAACGCGGACTTCGGCACGGAGGGCTGGACCCCTGTCCTGCTCCAGGTCGACGACGACTTCGCCCGATCCCTGGCGGCGTACCGGCTGGCGGACGTGGCCCTGGTCAACCCGATCCGCGACGGCATGAACCTGGTCGCCAAGGAGGTCCCGGTCGTCTCGGACCACGGCTGCGCGCTCGTGCTCTCCCGGGAGGCCGGGGCGTACGAGGAGTTGGGCGAGGACGCGATCGTGGTCAACCCGTACGACGTGTCGGCCACGGCGACCGCACTGCACGACGCGCTCACGATGGACCCCGACGAGCGCGGCGCCCGCTCGAAGCGGCTGGCCACCGCCGCGACGGCGCTGCCGCCGCAGCAGTGGTTCCTGGACCAGCTTGACGCGTTGCGGAATTGAGAACCGGGAGAGCTGTCCCCGGTGCGCGTCCCGCGACCTTCCGCTCACGACTCGTCAGACGCCGCCCGCGCCGCCTGCTCCGGCCGCCTCCTTCCCGCGCTCCGCCTGATCGCTCTCGTCGTGCTGCGAGGCGTTGACCGAGAAGGCGGGGTCGTCCCACATGTCCGGCGGAGACGGATTGCTCGGTAGCGGACCGATGTCGCCGCTGTGCCCCAGAGGGCCGGTACACAGAGCGAAGGGCCCGGTACGAGGGTCCATGAGGACGCCCAGGTGTGGATCCGCGTGGTGCAGCCACCAGTTGGACATGCCGAGGGACGCGTCAGTCCTGAGGTACTCGAAAGCGCGCCACAGCGCCGTGATCCTCACGATCGCTTCGGGGTGCAGCCACCAGTCGGCGCACCAGGCGAGCGTTCCCGCGCCGACGGGCCGGCACAGGATCTGAGCCAGGTACTCGTCGTAGAACACGGCCACCGAATCGAACACGAACGCCCCGTCGGCCGTCTCTTCGCCCGTCGGGCCGCCTTCCGTGTCATCGCCACGCTGCATCGACTCGTCCTGCTGTTCCGCCATCGGTCATGCCTCCTGCAATCGCTTCCATGGGCCGGTCAGGCCTCCGCCAGACCGAATCGTCGTCGCACATCAAAGGCTTCGGACCTGCGCCCGCAGGCCTCCAGGAGCAGCACCCATCGCCTCGCCGCGTCCAGAAGGGTGGTACGCGGCGGTGACGCTGATCCCTGGGCGAGTTGTCGGTATATCTCCGTGGCTTCACGTGCCGGAGGCAGTCCGCGCAAGAGGTGGGGCATACCACCGGCCACGTACTCCAGGCGGGCCAGCTCGTACAGATGTGACGCCAGCCGTTCCTGTGCCTCGGGCGTCCGGCCGACCTCCGTACGCAGGAGTTCCACAGCTCGCCGCCTGGGCGGGATCGGGTCATCTCCCAGAGAAAGGAATGCCATCAGCCCTGAGACCAGCGCGAGAGCCTCGGCGTAATCCCACGTCATCTGGTCGGGGGCCTCTCGCCATCGCCGTCCGTACACCTCCACCGACTCCACCGCCGTGTCCAGTGCCTCCTGCGTGCGGCCGAGGTCGCTGAGGAACCGCGCCTTGTCGAACAGAGTCCTGGCCATATCCCGCTCATGCACGGCGGCGTGGAGCGCCACGAGTTCACGCCGGACGACGAGCTCCTTCTCGGCCGCCTCGAGCGCCTCCTGCAACCGCCCGGCCTGTTCGAGAAACCACGTCTGGGTGCCGAGATCATCGCCCAGCCTCCGACCATGAGCCGCCGGGTTGTCGGCATGCAGTTCCCTGCTGAATGAAACCGCCTCGGCTATGGCACCGAAGGCTGCCTCGCGACGCTCCATTCTCCACAGCGTGAGGGCCCTGTTGCGGTACAGCAGACGCAGATCGACCTTGCGCCTGATGGGAGCGGCGACGTCCACACGGTCATAGAGTTCGCGCGCCTCGAAGGAGGTCTCGAGGCTCTCCTCGTCCGGCTGACTCGCCGCCAGGTTCACCAGACAGTGCGCGAGGTCGGCGTTGTACGTGTCCGGGTTGTCGGCGGCCAGACGCCGCCGCAGGGCGACCGCCTCTTCCGAAGCCGCCTTCGTCTTCTGGAGGGCCATGCCGGCGCGCCAGTAGTGCCAGGACATCCTGTTCAGTGTGCGAGCGAGAGATGCCGTATAGGCGTCCGGGTTCTCGCCGGCCAGCCTGCGCTCGATGGCCAGCGCCTCCTCCGCGGTGGCCTGTCCTTCCTCCAACGCCCCCAAGTCGGTCTGGCAGACCGCCAACGTGCGTAACGACTCCGCGTAGGACGCCAAGTACGACGCGTCCTGCTCGGCCAGCCTGCGGCGGATCGCGACCGACTCCCGCGCTGCGTCCCCTGCCTCCGCCCACCGAGTGATGTCGTCCAAGCTGAAGGCGAGTGAGTTCAGCGCTTTGGCCAATGCTTCCCGTGCGGTACCGGGGCCGCTCCGTTCCAGCTTCCGGCACAGCGCGACCGCCTCCTCCACCAGTGCGAGGGATGCGCGCCCCTGGCCGGCCTCCCATTGCTGGCTCGACAGCTGTATCAGTCCGTCGACCAGTAGCCGCTCGTACTCCTCCGGGTGAGTGGCGGCCTGTCTGCGGCAGATGGCCAGCGCCTCTTCGGCTGCGTCCAGCGCTCCGCGCCAGTCCCCCAGCCCGCCCACGCGCCGGGCACGCTCCATCAACGACCAGGCCAGCCCGTCCTCGCCGTCCTCCGCTCCGGCCGTCCCGCGGTAGCGGTCCACCAGCCGCCCGGTCAGGGAGCCGGCGAACCGGGCCAGTGCGCTGGACGACTGCGGGAGCGCCGCCGCGCCCGCTCTCAGCACGTCGGTGTCGAACAGTTGCCGGTCCAGCAGCACACCGAGCTGTTGCAGGACCGCGTCACGGAGCCGCGCGCGGCCCGCGTTGGCGTGCGCCACGACAGAACGGGTCAGCACCGTCATCGCCTGCACCTGCTGGGCCGGCCCCGCTCCGAGCATGAGCGCGGGAAGCAGGCCGGGAACCTCGATCGCGGTGGTCGAAGCCTGGTACTCAGCCACCCGGTCGGGCTGCAGGGAGCCCCAGAACGCGTCATGGGCCGCTGGATAGAGCCGCCCTACGAACTCGGCCACCTGCCAATGCTGCGCCGCGCCCATGCCTGGGACGCGGCTCGCCACCGCCATCGCCTCCTCCTCGTCGGCAGCGCCGCACAGAGTGGCGGCCGCGACGACTCGGCGCATCAGGGGAAGCGGCAGCTTCAGGTCTCCGTCGGCTCGGAGCGTACGCTCCCAGTAGCGCTCCTCATGGCGCAGCAGAGTCGCCTCGACCGCCTCCCCGGGAACGGCCTCCAGCGGCGCGGGACCCGCCTGGAGCAAGGCGACCAGCGCTTCCATCTGCACGTTGAGCGCGGTCGCGTATCTGCGGCCGGACATGTCGGCGGGGGCGGGCATTCCGCCGGCGAGGGCCGCCCAGCCGTACCCCTGGTAGTCCTCCGTCTGCGCGAGCCTGTTCGCTATCCCGTGCAGTGCCGCCTCGAAGGCAGCCCGGCGGTCTGCCGATGACACGTCCAGCGGGCCGAGTTCGGTGGTCGGTGCGAGGGCGAGGATCTCGTGCGCGACGTGCCCCGCCTCGTACGGGTCGAGCTGCCACCCGCCGGAGGAGCGGGCCACCAGCAGGAGCCGTACGGTGTGCCCGGCCTTCGCCACATCGCGCAGCCGATCGATGAGGTGGCGGATCCAGCGCGGCCGGGTCTCCGCGTAATCGACGACGAGCAGCAGGTTCCGTGCGCAAGCCCCGAAGGCCCGCAGACTCTCGTCCGTGACCGACGAGAGGCCGTTGCCGTACCAGGCCTCGTCACCGAGATCCGCGCGCAGAAGACCGCTCACCCAGCTATGTTCCCGCCGGACGGCACCTACCACCTGCCGGGCCATCCGGCTCTTGCCCTGGCCACCGGGACCGGTCAGCACCCGGACCGCGAGATTCCCACCACGGACCTGTGGCGACTGCCCGACGCACCAGTCGAGCAACTGCCGAATCTCGCTCCCCCGCCCGCGGAACGGCGCGGCTTCGACATCGGCGCGCAGCAGCATCGCCGGCGAGCGCACGTTCCGCTCCGGTGCGGCAGGGTCCAGCAGCGACGTCAGTTCGGCAGGTTCGGCGACCGGCTCGTGACCACCGGAGGCGGCGCTCAGGGCCACACGGAAACTCTCGTCCTTCAGGAGCTCGCCGGCGCGGGTGGCGGTCAGCCGAGCGCCCGCCGTGGCCCTCCGGTCCCGCCGGACCACGCCCAGCAGAAGGTCTCCGCTGAAGACAGGAGCTCCCGACATGCCCGCCCACCCCGGCCCCTCCCCGGCGGGCACCGGATCGTTGCTCAGCAGTTCCCAGTGGCGGGCCGAACGACCGGTGGCCGGGCTGATCCGCCCGTCGAGGTGTTCCTCCGCCCGGAAGCGTCCCCGGGAGCCGCCGGGTGCCCAGGTGATGTGCTGACTGCGCGGATAGCCAAAGGCCTCCACCGGATGAGCTGACGTCGTGGTGACGAGATCCCCCCACCGCTGCGGCTCGATGCCCCCCGCGCCGGGCCCGGACGATCCGGTCAGTGAGAGAAGGGCTGCGTCCACGATGTCGTCGTATCTGAGCCAGAGCAGGCGCGCCTCCCACGGACCGGGTTCGTCCGCGGTCGGAAAGAAGACGGTGAGTGAGGTCCGAAGGCCGCTCTCCGTGCGGATGAGATGTGCCGCGGTCAGCACGAGGCCGGGACCGACGAGACACCCCGTCCCGAAAGACCCGTCGGCAGCCGCGCCACCGCACGCTCGCACCTGAACCACATGGTCCAGCTTCACGGCACCCCCCGACCGGTCACCCTCGCACCCGCGCGCCGTGCTCAGCCGTCGAAGTCGCCGATCTCGAGATCGCCTCCCGAGCTCGGCCGGGGGTGCAGAGTCAGCTGTATCCGGTGTGTAGCGCTGCTCGCACGCTCCCGCTTGCCGTCCAGGCCGACCACACCGAAGCGCAGCGCGCCGCCGGCCGACCCCGTACGAGTCAGCTGCACAGCGAATTCCACGGTGACTTCGCCGACCCGGAACCGGACATCCGACCCCTGGGCTGCGGCCTGAGCCGAGGCCAGTTGGTCACGCAGCAGTCCTACGGCATCGGCCAGGTCGAGCCAGTCGCCATGCCCCGTTCCATCGTCCGCCACCACGCCCCCCAGCACAGCCCTGCTCCTGCTGTCACTTCCACCAGACAGTGCACAGGAATTACCCAAAGATTGGCACAGGCAAGCACTCGAGGGGAGGAACTCAGCCTGATTCCGGCCGACAACGCTCCGCCAGCGCCGCGAGACACTGGGCCACCGCTGCCGGACCCGGCAGCAACACATCCGCCCGCTCGGCCAGTTCGGGTACCTCGGTGCCGCTGCACACCAGCAGGCCGGGTACGCCCCGGGCGCGGAGCCTCTCCACGGCGGCGTACGCGGCGAGGTCGCCGAGGTCGTCGCCGGCGTAGAGCACCACCTCGGCGCCGGCCTCCTTCACGTACTCCTCCAGTGCCACGCCCTTGTCCATGCCCGGCGGGCGCAACTCCAGCACCAGGCGGCCCGGTTCGACGATCAGGCCGTTGCGGGCGGCGAGGGCGGACAGCGGGGCGCGCAGGGCCTCGAACACGGCCTGCGGGTCGGTTGCGCGGCGGGTGTGCACGGCGACGGCGCGGCCGCCCTTCTCCTCGATCCAGGTACCGCTGTCCGTACCGGCACCCAGCTCCTCCAGTACCGCCGGGAGCTCCGCCCGGACGGCCTCGACGCCGGGATCCGGGGCGGGGGCGCTGACGGCCCCGGTGGCGGCGTCCCAGCGTTCGGCGCCGTAGTGCCCGAGCACGACGAGGTGGTCCAGGCCGGGCGCTCCGGCGAAGCCGCCGTACCGCACCGCGGTGTCGGCCGGGCGTCCGGTGATGACGGCGACGGCGGCGACCCGGGGCGCGAGTGCGGAGAGCGCCGGGACGACGGAGGGGTGGGCGCGGGACTGCTCGGGGTCCGGGACGATGTCGGCGAGCGTGCCGTCGAAGTCCAGCGCGACGACCGCGCGGGCGGGGCGTGCGAGGAGCGCGGCGAGGCCGTCGCGGCCGGCCTGGGTGGACGGGGTCGGGAGGGGGTGTGCCGGGTTACCCATGGTCCGAGCGTATCGGTGACCGGGGGTGTCCGGCGGGGGCGCGGCGTCCGCGGCGGCCTGTTCCCGACCCTTCGAACGGACCCGGTGCTTCTGACCCGGGACGGGCGGACTCGAACACCGGCGAGGCCGGCCCCGGCGCCGGAGCCCTCGCGGCTCAGCGGCGGCCGCGCCTCGCCTCTCGGACCCGGCGCAGGCGGTTCACCGTGACCGGGTCCTCCTCCAGCGCGCGGCGGTCGTCCAGGAGCGCGTTGAGCAGCTGGTAGTAGCGGACCGGTGAGATGCCCAGCTCTTCCCGTACCGCCCGTTCCTTGGCTCCGGGACCGGGCCAGGAGCGCCGCTCCAGGGCCAGCACCGCGCGTTCCTGGACGGAGAGCGGATCAGCGGGGTCGGCGGTCATATGAACCAACCTACCTACCTGCTTCCCCGGCCCGCGCTCTCCGCCTGCCGGGCCTGGGCGGCGATCTCCACGAGCACGCTCTCAGGGTTACCGCCGGGTTCGACCGCGGAGCCGATCCTCTCCTTGATCGTCTCGCTGGCCTGCGCCCATGACGTCTTGCCGAACGGGTACAGCTGCGAGTTCGGCAGGGCGGACAGGAACTCGTGCAGCGACCTGTGCTTGCTGTCCGCCTCCATGGCGGCGGACGCGCTGCTGGTCACGGGCAGCAGGTCGTACTGGTCGGCGAAGGCCAGCACGTTGTCGTCCGTGTAGGCGAAGTCGAGGAACTTGCCTATCTCCGCCCGGTGTCCGTTCTGCTTGAAGCCCATCATCCAGTCGGCCACGCCCATCGAGCCCTGGGTGGGTCCCTCGATCCCGGGGAGCGGGACCATGCCGACCTCGACGCCCTTCTTCTCGGCCTCCTGCATCAGCGTCGGGTGGCCGTTGAGCATGCCCACCTCACCCTTGGTGAACGCGTCGAAGGCCTTCGCCCGGTCGAGCTTCCCGGGGGCGACGGGGCCGGTGAGGCCCTTGCCGACGAGGTTGCTCTTCAGCCACTGGAAGGTCGCTACGTTGGCCGGGGAGTCGATGGCGTAGTTGCCGACCTCGTCCGTGTAGCCACCGCCCCCGCTGAGCAGCCACATCAGGGTCTCGGCCTGGGACTCCTCCTGGCCGAGCGGCAGGGCGAAGGGGTAGGTCACGCCGCGCTGCTTGAGCGCGGCCGCGTCGCTCTTGATGTCGTCCCAGGTCTGCGGGGCCCCGAGGCCCGCCTTGGCGAACAGGCCCTTGTTGTAGAAGAGCAGCCGGGTGCTGGCCACGAACGGGAGACCGTACAGACCGCCGTTGGACTCGCCCGCGTCGGTGAGCGAGGGCAGGAAGTTGGAAGCGGTGCGGATGGCGATCATCTCGTCGGCGGCGTAGAGCTTGCCCGCCTCGGCGTAGTCGGCGTACGCCCCGATCTGCGCGATGTCGGGTGCCTTGCCGGCCTTCACCATCTCGGCGACCTTACGGTCGACGTCCTTCCAGGAGTAGACGCTGACCTCGACGCCGATGCCGGGGTTGGCCTTCTCGAACTTCCCGGCGACGTCGTCCCAGTACTTCTGGGAACTGTTCTCAGCACCTGTGCCGTAGTCGGCGGCGACCAGCCGCAGGGTGACGTCGCCGCCTCCCGTGTCCGAACCGCACCCCGACAGCGCCGCCGTCATACCGAGTGCGGCCACTACCGCGGTCAGACCCACAAAGCGCCGGTGCACAGCCCTGCCATCCTTCGAAATCGCCCTGCGCGGACGTCACCACTCCGACGACGGCCCGCGACCCTGCCTCACGTGCACGCGGAGGTCTAAACCACCTGTGCACCGATCCGGCAATCTAGCAGGACCGTTTTGTATGGGTGCTCAACAAACGGGGCTAGTGGACTAGACCTTTTAGGGGTCGGCGGGCGAAACTGTCTTCCGTGAGACACGTCATCGCCCTCGATGTGGGCGGCACAGGAATGAAGGCCGCTCTGGTCGGGGCCGACGGCACCCTCCTCCACGAGGCGCGCCGGGCCACCGGCAGGGAGCGCGGTGCCGAAGCCGTCGTGGAGACGATCCTCGCCTTCGCCGCGGATCTGTACGCCTACGGCGAGGAGCACCTCGGCGAGGGCGCGGTCGCCGCGGGGGTCGCCGTGCCCGGCATCGTCGACGCGGAACACGGGATCGCCGTCTACGCCGCCAACCTGGGCTGGCGTGACCTGCCCCTGCGGAAACTGGTCGGTGAACGGCTCGGCGGCATACCCGTCGCGCTCGGCCACGACGTCCGGACCGGAGGGCTCGCCGAGGGGCGGATCGGCGCCGGCCGCGGCGCGGACCGCTTCCTCTTCGTGCCCCTGGGCACCGGGATCGCCGGCGCCATCGGCATCGCGGGCACCATCGAGGCGGGAGCCCACGGCTACGCGGGCGAGATCGGCCACATCGTGGTCCGCCCCGACGGCCCGGACTGCGGCTGCGGACAGCGCGGCTGCCTGGAGACCCTCGCCTCGGCCGCCGCCGTGTCCAGGGCCTGGGCCACCGCGTCAGGCGACCCGGACGCGGACGCCGCCGACTGTGCGGAGGCGGTCGCCTCGGGCGACCCGGCGGCCCTGCGCGTGTGGCGGGACGCAGTCGACGCGCTCGCCGCCGGACTGGTCACCGCGCTCACTCTGCTGGACCCCCGCACGCTCATCATCGGTGGCGGTCTCGCCGAGGCGGGGGAAACCTTGTTCACACCACTGCGTGCGGCCGTCGAGGAACGGGTCACGTTCCAGAAGCTGCCCCACATCGTCCCGGCGGCCCTCGGGGACACCGCCGGATGCCTGGGCGCAGGGCTGCTCGCCTGGGATCTACTCTCCACGGAGGTTTCCGCCTGATGGCCGGACGCGCAGACAGCACGGTTCTCGCAGGTGCCCGCGTGGTGCTTCCCACCGGGACCGTCGAGAACGGCCGGGTGATCGTCGAGGGCACCCGGATCGCCGGCAGTACGCGGGAGGACGCCCGGACCGTCGACCTCACCGGCCACTGGGTGGTCCCCGGATTCGTGGACATCCACAACCACGGCGGCGGCGGCGCGTCCTTCGCGACCGGCACCGCCGAGGACGTACTGGCCGGGGCGCGGGCACACCGCGCACACGGCACGACGACCGTGGTCGCCTCCACCGTCACCGGCGAGATGGACTTCCTGGCCCGCCAGGCCGGCATGCTCTCCGAACTGGTCGAGCAGGGCGAGCTCGCCGGCATCCACTTCGAGGGCCCCTTCATCTCCCCGTGCCGCAAGGGCGCCCACAGCGAGGGGCTGCTCCGCGACCCCGACCCCTCCGAGGTACGCAAGCTGCTCGACGCGGCCCGGGGCAGCGCGAGGATGGTCACCCTCGCCACCGAACTCCCCGGCGGCATCGAGTCCGTACGGCTGCTCGCCGAACACGGGGTGATCGCCGCCGTCGGCCACACGGACGCGACGTACGAGCAGACCGTCGAGGCCATCGACGCGGGCGCCACCGTCGCCACGCACCTCTACAACGCGATGCCCGCCCTCGGCCACCGCGCGCCGGGGCCGATCGCCGCCCTCCTGGAGGACGAGCGGATCACGGTCGAGCTGATCAACGACGGTACGCATCTGCACCCCGCCGCCCTGCAGTTCGCCTACCACCACGCGGGCGCCGACCGGGTCGCACTGATCACGGACGCCATGGACGCGGCCGGAGCGGGCGACGGCCACTACGAGCTCGGCCCACTCGCCGTCGAGGTCAAGGACGGCGTCGCGCGCCTGGTGGAGGGCGGCTCGATCGCCGGCTCCACCCTCACCCTGGACACCGCGTTCCGCCGGGCCGTGACCCTCGACAGGATTCCCGTCGACGACGTCGTCCGGTCCATCTCGGCCAACCCTGCCCGGCTCCTCGGTCTGTACGACAGGGTCGGCTCGCTCGACCCGGGCAAGGACGCCGACCTGGTGGTCCTGGACGCGGACTTCGCCCTCAGGGGCGTCATGCGCCGCGGCGAGTGGATCGTCGAACCCCGCATCGGGTGACGGTGCGCCACCGTCCGGCATCCCGCACAACACGTAACGAAGAGACGGCGGTTGTCCCGCACACCTGGGACGGCCGCCGCCTCTTTGGCATGATCGCCAGGTCAGCGCCGTAGAGAGCGGCGCGGGGGAACGGACGACCAAGGAACCGGGGGCCGGTGCAGGTGATACTGACCGTCACGCTGAACACCGCACTCGACCTGACCTACGCCGTCCCCGCGCTCGTCCCGCACTCCAGCCACCGCGTCGGCGACGTCACCGAACGCCCCGGCGGCAAAGGCCTCAACGTCGCCCGGGTGCTGTCCGCACTGGGGCACGACACGGTGGTCACCGGCTTCGCCGGCGGCGCCACCGGCGCAGTCCTGCGCGACCTGCTCGGCGCCCTCCCCCACGGACCCGACGACGCGCTGGTCCCGGTCGCGGGGAACACCCGCCGCACCATCGCCGTCGTCGACGGCTCCACCGGGGACACCACCCAGCTCAACGAACCCGGCCCGCACATCGGCAGCGACGAGTGGACGGCCTTCCTGCGGACCTACGGGGAGCTGCTCCCGGGAGCCGAAGCCGTAGCCCTCTGCGGCAGCCTGCCGCCGGGCATACACGTCGGCGCGTACGCGGACCTGATCCGGCTCGCCCGGGCCGCGGGCGTACCCACCCTCCTGGACACCGGCGGCGAACCGCTGCGCCGCGGCATCGCCGCCCGCCCCGACCTCGTCAAGCCGAACGCCCACGAGCTCGCCCAGCTCACCGGCGCCCGGGAACCCCTGCGCGCCACCCGCGACGCCCGCCGCCGGGGTGCGCGCAGCGTCGTCACGTCACTCGGCCCGGACGGGCTCCTCGCTGTCACCCCCGACGGCATCTGGCGAGCCGCACCACCGTCCGCCGTGCGGGGCAACCCCACGGGCGCGGGCGACTCCGCCGTGGCCGGACTCCTGTCCGCGCTCGCCGAGGGGCTGGGCTGGCAGGACCGGCTGACGCGCGCGGTCGCCCTCTCGACGGCGACCGTACTGGCCCCGGCGGCCGGCGAGTTCGACCCCGCCGCCTACGAGGACCTGCTGACCCGCGTCACCGTCGAACAGCACGCGGCGGCCGCCTGAGACCCGGTCCGGAAAACACGTCGTCCCGGCTCGCTCGCGGCGATGACCGGGACGACGGTGGTACGGGATGCCGGACCGCGACGGCGCAGGGCTAGCCCTTGGTCTGACCCGACTTCAGCGACAGCTGGTCGAGGTTGGCGTCGCACGAGTCGCCCTCGTTGCACGACAGCATCAGCTTGTTCGACCCCTTCTCGAGCTGGACGTACGCGTACGTCCTCGTCCAGCCCTTCTCCAGGTCGCCCTCCGCGGCGTGCGCGAAGTTCTCCATGTTGATCGACCGGGGGTCGCCGTCGTTGACCGTGAGCGACGTCTTGGCGTCCTTGCCCGGCACGCCGTACGTCACGAAGAGCGTGTACGGACCGCTCTCCGGCACATCGACCGTCCAGGTGGCCGACCGGCCGACCTCGTTGAGGCTGATGTACTGGCCGTTGGCGCTCTTGGCACCCTTGACCGTGTTGTCCAGGGAAGCCGTGCCACCGAGCGTCAGCGTCGCCGCGTCCTGCTCGGGCAGGTCGACGGGCTCGTCGGACGGCTTCGTGGACTTCTCCGGCTTCGGGGAATCCTCGACCTCGTCGGCCGGACCCGCCGACGAACCGGCGTCGTTCTTCTTGGTGTCGCTGTCCTCGCCCGTCATCAGCGCCGCACCGATCCCGATGAGCACCACCGCGACCACGGCGACGGCCGCGATCAGCAGCGCCTTCGTGTTCGGGCCGCCACGGCCGGGGCCGGCGTTCCTGCCGCCACCGCCGCCGTGCGGAACCGCTCCGTGCTGCGCGGTGACCGCGCCACCGGGGTAGGTCTCCGGCGCCGCGTACTGCGGGTTCGGCCCGCCGTACTGCTGGGGCTGCTGGCCGTACTGCGGCGGGACCTGCCCGTACTGGCGCTCACCGACCGTCCGCACCTGGTTGTACGACGTTCTGGGCACGCCGGGCTGCGCCGCCGGACCCGGGTAGCCGTAACCACCCTGCCCGGGCGGCTGTGCGCCCGCCGCCCGGCCGTCCTCGTACAGATAGCCGAACGGATCGTCGTCCTCGGGTTTGCTCGCGCCGTTGTTCCCGGCCGTCATCCCTGGGTCACTCCTCACCATTTCGCCAGCCGTCGCCGACCGGCCGAGCCTACCCCGAACGGAGCAAGCGTCGAATTGCCCTCGGTCCCCCGGAAAACCGGGCGGTGCACGGGGACAGCCAGGGCGTGAACGTCAGCCGGCTCTACGGTGAACCTTCGATCGGGACCGCTTCTCCACGTACATCCGCTGGTCGGCGGAGTGCAGGACCTCTTCCTCGGTCATGCCGCACTCGGCCCAGCCGATACCGAAACTCGCCCCGACCCTGACTGCCCGGCCGTCCACCCGGATGGGCGGAATGATGGCGTTACGCAAGCGTACGGCCAGATCTGCGGCATCTGCCGCCCCGAGGCCGTCCGCGAGGACGACGAATTCGTCACCCCCGAGCCGCGCGACGGTGTCACCGTCCCGTACGCAGGTGGTGAGGCGACGGGCGACCTCGATGAGAACCGCGTCACCCGCGTGGTGTCCGAAGCGGTCGTTGATGGACTTGAAGCCGTCGAGGTCGCAGAAGAGGACGGCGAGCCCCTTGGTCCCGTCGTCCCGCTCGGGGTCGGGCGCCACGACGTGCACGTGGTGGTCGTAGGGGCCGACGCCCGGCGCGACCTCCCCCTCGTAGCCGTCCGCCCGGTAACCGTGCACCGCGCTCTCGATGTCGCCGTAAGCGGCGTCCAGCGCCTCGATCGCGGACGAGGTGACCGAGTGAGGCCTCTCACACAGCCGCGCACCGAGCCTGGAGCGCAGTTCGGCGCTGTTGGGCAGACCGGTGAGGGCGTCGTGCGAGGCGCGGTGGGCGAGGTGCAGCTCGTTGCGCTTGCGCTCCTCGATGTCCTCGACGTGCGTGAGCAGGAAGCGCGGGCCGTCGGTGGTGTCGGCGACGACGGAGTTGCGCAGCGAGACCCAGAGATAGGTGCCGTCCCTGCGCCCGAGCCGCAGCTCGGCCCGCCCGCCCTCGGCGGACGTACGGAGCAGGGTGCCTATGTCCTCGGGATGGACGAGGTCGGCGAAGGAGTAGCGGCGCAGGACGGACGCGGGGCGGCCCATGAGCCGGCAGAGCGCGTCGTTGGTGCGCAGCAGCCTGCCGTGCTGGTCACCGCCCATCTCGGCGATGGCCATCCCACTGGGGGCGTACTCGAACGCCTGGCGGAAGGATTCCTCGCTGGCCCGGAGTGCCTGCTGCTCGCGCTCGAGCCTGACCAGGGCGCGTTGCATGTTTGCTCGCAGCCTGGCGTTACTGATCGCAATGGCCGCCTGGGAGGCGTACATCTGGAGGGCCTCACGGCCCCAGGCGCCGGGGCGGCGGCCGTTGCGCGGCCTGTCGACCGAGATGACCCCCAGGAGGTCCAGACCTCCGCCGGAGGCGTACATGGGGGCGTAGAGGCGGTCCAGGGGGTGCCACTCGTCCTCGAAACGGGGCTCCGGCCCCTCCGTGTGCCACTGCGGAACGTCGTCGTCGAGGAGCACCCAGCCCTCGGTGTGGGGTATGAACCGGAGCTCGTCCCAGGCCTCGCCCATCGACAGCCTGCGCTCCCAGGAGTCGCGGGACCCGACACGGCCGGTGATCAGGGATTCCGCCGCGCTGTTGCCGGCGAAGGCGGCGACGACGAGATCACCGTCGGGGCGGACGAGGTTCACGCAGCCCAGCTCGTAACCGAGGCCGGTGACGATGCCGTCGGCCACGGACTGCAGCGTGTCCGCCAGGCTGCGCGCCGTGTTGAGATCAGCGACGGCCTGGTGCAACTGCCGCATCGTCGCAAGACGGACGTACGGCTCCGACTCGGCCTCCATCGCTCGCACTCCCTGAGACCTCGACAGCAACTCCAGGCTTCATATCGACGTACTTATCGCAGTGTCACGGCCACTGAATCACACTGAGCTGTAGGCCCGGTACACAGGGTCAACAAATATTGCTCTCTGTGACTCAAGTCACAGGAATTGGTAAGGGTTGCCTATGCGCCTGCTGGGAGCAGCCGTCGTTCCCGAACGCACATCGTCCCGGAGTCCTAGGACCTTGCTGGTCCCTCGGTCCGATGCGGTGGCCCGTCCGGCGGCACTAGCGTGCCTGTGTGCCGCAGAAGACCTCCTCCGCCCCGCGCCCGCAAGCCGTCCCCCATGCTGAAGGGGTGACCGACGACGAATTCCGCGCCGCCCTCTCCCGCCTGGCCGCAGGCGTGGTGCTGATCACCGCCCAGGAGCCGCCGCTCGACGAGCACGGCCGGGGCGAGGACGTCGGGATGACGGCGACCGCCTTCATGTCGGTCTCGCTGGACCCGCCCCTCGTCATGGTGAGCCTGCGCAACGACTCGCGGATGGACGACCTGCTCGCCGAGCAGCCCCTGTGGGCGGTGTCGGTACTCACGGAGAGCCAGCGGCACATCGCCGGACGGTTCGCCATGAAGGGCCGGATCAGCGATCGGCTGCTGTTCGAGGACATCCCGTACATACGGGGTGAGATCGCGGGAGCACCCCTGGTGGGCGGGGCACTGGCCACCCTCGAGTGCCGCACGGAGCAGCGCGTCCTCGCCGGTGACCACACGCTGGTGATCGGCCGGGTACTGACGGCGTCGCTGCCGAGCGCGGACGGCGAGCCCCTGGCCTACTTCAAGGGCCGCTACCGCCAGCTGGGCTGACCGGCACGGCGGCCCCGGACCGGGCGCCTCCTACCAGTCGCGGCCGGAGCGCCCGCGCTTCGTGTCGCCCCGCTGCTTCTTCTCGCGCAGCCGGCGCTCGTTGATCCCGCGCGGGATCTTCTTCTTGAGGCGCGGCCTGGGCGGCGGCGCCGTGGCCTCCGCCAGGAGCGCGGCGAGCCGCACGGCGGCCGTCTCCCGGTTGCGCCACTGGGAGCGGTGCTCCGAGGCGCGCACGGACACGACCCCGCCCACCAGGCGGCTCGCGAGGCGTTCGAGCGCGCGGTCCTTCCAGACCTCGGGGAGCGCCTGGGTGGCCGCGAGATCGAAGCGGAGCTCCACCTGTGAGTCGCTGGTGTTGACGTGCTGCCCGCCGGGCCCCGAGGACCGCGAGAAACGCCACATGAGTTCGGCCTCCGGCAGGGAGACCGAACCGCGGATGACATAGGGCCCGGACATGACACCCATGTTCCCCGGAGTGCGACCCGCCCGTCACCTTGTTTTGCGAGCGTTCGGCCAGAAGTTCGGCAAAGAAAGTAAAGCGAGCAGGAACCTCGTGGTCTCTTGTCTGCGTTAGGACGGGTGACGGTAGCTTCGTGATGGCACGAAGCCCGCACACGACGAGGAAAGGGACTTCCCATGGCTGTAAGCCTGTCCAAGGGCGGCAACGTCTCGCTCACCAAGGAGGCCCCGGGCCTGACCGCCGTCACGGTCGGCCTCGGCTGGGACGTCCGCACCACCACCGGCACCGACTTCGACCTCGACGCCTCGGCGATCGCGGTCAACACCGCCGGCAAGGTCTACTCCGACGGCCACTTCGTCTTCTTCAACAACAAGGCGACGCCGGACCAGACCATCGTCCACACCGGTGACAACGTCACGGGCCAGGGCGAGGGCGACGACGAGCAGATCAACGTCAACCTCGCGGGCCTCCCGGCGGACATCGACAAGATCGTCTTCCCGGTCTCCATCTACGACGCCGAGGCCCGCAGCCAGAACTTCGGCCAGGTGCGGAACGCCTTCATCCGCATCATCAACCAGGCCGGCGGCACGGAGATCGCCCGCTACGACCTGAGCGAGGACGCCGCGACCGAGACCGCCATGGTCTTCGGCGAGCTCTACCGCAACGGCGCCGAGTGGAAGTTCCGCGCGGTCGGCCAGGGTTACGCCTCGGGCCTGCGCGGCATCGCCCAGGACTTCGGCGTCAACCTCTGACGTAACGGCTTTTCACGGGAGCCCCCGTCCGACTCCGGTCGGACGGGGGCTCCCGCGCGTCCGCGTCATATAGCGGACACAAGAGCACCCCAGTCGGACAAGAACTGGTCAAAAACTTGTGTGGTAATTGTCGGCACTCCGTCAAAAGTGTTCATTCGGTGGCACGCTCTCGGCTCGTAACCCCCCACAGGTACGAGCAACGGAGAAGGCATGACCCCCCACATGAACACCCGTCGCGCCGCCGCCCTGACCGCAGTTGCCGCGATGGTCGTCGTCGGCGTACAGACGGGTACAGCCTCGGCCGGCTCCAACACCACGAGCGACGGCGCCTCTTCCGCCCGCACCACCGCCGGAGCCACCACCCTCGGCGTGAACACGGCGGGCCAGCGAGGCGTCGCCCTCCGGACCGCGCAGGCCGACGCCCCGGCGGCCGCCGAGTCCCTCGGGCTGGGCAGCCAGGAGAAACTGATCGTCCGTGATGTGATCAAGGACGCCGACGGCACCGTGCACACCCGCTACGAGCGCACCTACGCAGGGCTGCCGGTCCTCGGCGGCGACCTCGTCACGCACACCGCGGCCGACGGCAGGTCCAAGGGCGCGGACAAGGCCACCGACGCCCGCATCTCCGTCCCCTCGACGCAGCCGAAGGTGAAGTCCGCGGCGAGCGCCCGCAAGGTCGTCTGGGCGGGCGACGGCAAGCCCGTCCTCGCCTTCGAGACGGTGAAGACCGGAGTGCAGAAGGACGGCACGCCCAGCAGGATGCACACCATCACGGACGCCACGACCGGCAAGAAGCTGCACAGCTTCGAGGCCGTCGAGACCGGCACCGGGAACAGCCAGTACAGCGGCGAGGTCACGCTCTCGACCACCAAGGGCGGTTCGGGCTTCGAGCTGACCGACGGCGACCGGGGCGGCCACAAGACGTACGACCTGGGCCAGGGCCAGACCGGCACCGGCGACCTCGTCACCGACGCCGACGACACCTGGGGGGACGGCACCGGCGCCGACCGCCAGACCGCGGCCGTCGACGCCCACTACGGCGCGGCGAAGACCTGGGACTTCTACAAGTCCGAGCTGGGCCGCGACGGCATAGCCGGGGACGGCAAGGCCGCTTACTCCCGCGTCCACTTCGGCACCGGCTACGTCAACGCCTTCTGGGACGACAGCTGCTTCTGCATGACCTACGGCGACGGCGCCGACGACAAGAGCGCGCTCACCGCGATCGACGTCGCGGGCCACGAGATGAGCCACGGCCTGACCGCGGCCACCGCCAACCTCGACTACGCGGGCGAGTCGGGCGGGCTCAACGAGGCGACCAGCGACATCCTCGGCTCCTCGGTCGAGTTCTTCGCCGACAACAGCACCGACGCCGGGGACTACCTCATCGGCGAGAAGATCGACATCAACGGTGACGGAACCCCGCTGCGCTACATGGACAAGCCGAGCAAGGACGGCGGTTCGGCGGACTACTGGGACGCCGGCGTCGGCGACCTCGACGTGCACTACTCGTCCGGCGTCGCCAACCACTTCTTCTACCTGCTGGCAGAGGGCAGCGGCGCCAAGACCATCGACGGCGTCGACTACGACTCCCCCACCGCCGACGGCTCCACGGTCACGGGCATCGGCCGCCAGAAGGCCTACCAGATCTGGTACAAGGCACTCTCCGTCCACATGACGTCGAGCACCGACTACGCGGGCGCCC
Source organism: Streptomyces sp. NPDC005752 (assembly GCF_040630715.1). Lineage (NCBI taxonomy): Bacteria > Bacillati > Actinomycetota > Actinomycetes > Kitasatosporales > Streptomycetaceae > Streptomyces > Streptomyces sp. NPDC005752. The sequence continues at coordinate 125,484 of NZ_JBEXYB010000025.1, forward strand.
GCGAGGCGACCGAGAAGGCGGCCACGGACCTGTTCGGGGCCGACAGCGCCGAGCTCAAGGCCGTCGACGCCGCCTGGACCGGGGTCAACGTCAAGTAACACCCGCGCATCCGGGAGCCGGTCCGCCTCTGGCGGGCCGGCTCCCGCCGTTGGGCCGGACGTCCCCGAGCTCCGTCAGGTCCGGCCCCGAGGCACTTCAGGCAGCCTCCCGGGACGCCCCGGAGGAAAGGGCCGCAGCCTCCTTCTTCCGTGGGTCCGATGTGCAGGACCGTTTCGTCGCGGCAGCCCGCACATCGCTCGGCTGCGACTGGTCTCCGGGGGCCGCCGCGCCCGCCGGACCGGTCACCGGCCGAGCGCGGCGACGCCCGCCGCGGCGAACTTCTCGTCCAGGTCGCCGCTCGGGGCCCCCGCGACGCCGATGCCCGCCACCGGAGCGCCCTTGACCCGCGCGGGTGAGCCGCCCGCCAGGAACAGCGTGCCGGGGATGTCCTTCAGGTTGGGGGCCTGCTCCAGACGCTTGACGAGCTCGGAGGTGGGCGCGTTCCAGGAGACGGCGGTGTACGCCTTCTTCACGGCCGACTCGGGGGACTGCGGGCCCGCACCGTCGCCGCGCAGGGTGACCAGGGTGTTGCCGTCACGGTCGACGACGGCCACCGAGATCCGCTGGTTCTCCTTCTTCGCGGCGTCCAGGGCGGCCTGCGCGGCCTCGGCTGCGGCGGCGACGGTCAGGTGCGTGGACTGCCGGAGATTCCGGTCGGAGGCATCGGCCTTCACCGCGGCGGCCGGCGCGGCAGCGGGGGTCGACGCGTTCGCGGACATCGCGCCGAAGGTCCCGGCACCCAGGGCGGCTACGGCGACGGCACCGGTCAGGACTCGGGTGCGGTGCGACATCTTCTTCATGGGGGTCTCCTCTGCTGGTGGCGGCGCCGTCTCGAACCGTCCGGCTTCCTGCTCTCGATCCTCCGGCCGGATCCGGGCCCGCACCGTCGGCGTACCGGCTGGAAGCCGCACCCGCACCGGCCGACGGCCCCGTCAGCCGATCGGTTGATGCGAGGCCGTCTCCGGGGGGTGACCATGAGGTGTCCGCGCAGGCCGGTGGCGCGGGGCGCGGGGCACAGCCACGATCGAGGGAGCACGGGGTACGAGGTGCGGCGGAACGGAACCGAGCCGGACACGGCACACCGGACGGGCCGGGCGGACGACCCGGACGCCCGGTGGATGGCCTTCCTCATGCACGCCGCGTTCTTCCTGCTGCTCGGCGCCTCGCTCGCGCGCTTCCTCATGCGCCACCCCGGCGAGACTCGTGCCCCCTGGATCATCGCCCTGTCGGCCGTCCTCGCCGTGCTGTACCTGCTCGGGCCGGTCCTCGGCTCCCGCCCCACCCCCCGACGACCGGCCTGGCTCGTCGTCCTCGTCGTCGTCTGGATGGTCCTGGTCGTCCTCGCACCGAGCTTCGCGTGGTGCGCCGTCCCGCTCTTCTACACGGGCCTGCGGATACTGCCGCCGCGCGCCGCCCTGGTACTCGTCGCGCTGCTCACCCTGTTCGTCGTCGCCGCACAGCTGCGGCTCGCCACCGGTTTCGATCCGAACACCGTCCTGGCGACACCCGCCGTCGCCGCCGTCGCGACCGCCGTCTTCGTCCATATGCAGCGCCAGGGCCTACGCCAGCGCGAACTCATCGACGACTTGCTGCGCACCCGGCGGGAACTCGCCGCCACCGAACGCCGGGAAGGCACCCTCGCCGAACGCCAGCGGCTGTCCATGGAGATCCACGACACCCTGGCCCAGGGCCTCTCCAGCCAGCAGATGCTGCTCCAGGCCGCCGACCGCTCCTGGGACACCGACCCGGTCGCGGCACGCCGCCACGTCCTGACGGCTACGGGCATCGCCGAGCGCAACCTCGCCGAGGCGCGCCGCTTCGTGCACGACCTCGCCCCCGCCGACCTCGCGGAGGGCGGCGGGCTGGAGGCGGCGCTGCGCGCCCTCGCCGCCCGGGAGACCGCTCAGGCCGGGGGCCGCCTCACCGTTCGCTGCCATGTGGAGGGCGTGCCGGCCGCCGCGCTGCCGGACCGGGTGCAGTCGGCGCTGCTGCGGATCGCGCAGGGTGCCCTCGCGAACATCACCGAGCACGCGGAGGCCACGGTCGCCGCGCTGACCCTGACCCACCTCGGTGACCGGGTCGCCCTCGACGTCGCCGACAACGGCCGGGGCTTCGGTCCCGACCTGACGGCACCGCGCCCGCCCGAAGACGTACGCGGCCACGGGCTGCCGGCGATGCGGGCCCGGGTCCAGCAGCTCGGCGGCACCCTGACCATCGAATCGGCGCCCGGTGAGGGCACGGTCCTGTCCGCGGCCGTACCCCTGCCCCGGACCACCCCGCCGACCCCGGAGGAACCCGCATGACGCCGCCCGTACGACCCGGACGACCCGTACGCATCCTGCTCTGCGACGACCACGCCGTCGTACGGGCCGGACTGCTCGCCCTCCTCGGAGGCGAACCCGACATCGAGGTCGTGGGCGAGGCGGGCAGCGGGGAGGAGGCCGTCGCCCTCGCCGCCAGGCTCGGCCCCGACGTCGTCCTGATGGACCTCCAGCTGGGCCCCGGCATCGACGGCGTCGAAGCCACCCGCCGGATCTCAGCCGCAGGAACCGGCACCGTCAACGTGCTCGTCCTCACGACGTACGACACCGATGCCGACATCACCCGGGCCATCGGGGCGGGGGCCACCGGCTACCTGCTGAAGGCCGAACGGCCGGAAGAGCTCTTCGCCGCGATCCACGCCGCCTCCCAGGGCCGCACCACACTCTCACCGCCGGTCGCCAGCCGCGTCATGGCCCGGATGCGCAGCCCCGGACCCACCCTGACCGAACGCGAACTCGACATCCTGGGCCAGCTTTCACAGGGCCTCGGCAACCGTGACATCGCACGAGCCCTCTTCATCAGCGAGGCCACCGTCAAGACCCACCTGGGCCGGATCTACGAGAAGCTCGGTGTGGACACCCGGGCGGGAGCGGTCTCCGTAGCCAAGGAACAACGCCTGCTCCCGTGACCCGGCCACCGGGCGAACAGGGTGCGCTCACGCGGCACTGACGGGTCACGCCCCGTGGCTGCGGCCCGGCGCGGGACGCCCCACGCGGCATGACACCATCGGACCGTGCTCGACATCGGCTACTCCCTCTCCCGGCGCTTCCCGGACCCCCCGCAGACCGACTACCGCCGCGCGGACGTCCGCGCCCTGCGGCACGACCTGTTCTCCGGGGACGTCTACCTCGCCGACACCAAGGCCGACCGGGAAGTGTCCACAGCCTGGGGATGGGTACCCGTGCTCGACTTCGCCTGGGCACTCTGCGACATCGTCGAACAGATCGACCGCGACCCCAGGGGCAACCGCTCGCACCGCCAGCAGTACGCCGAGCTCGACTTCACCGAATCGTCCGACCGCATGCTCTTCGAGCGACGCTTCGGCTGGGTGGACGTCGAGGCCGACTGGATGCCCGGCGACGAGCCCCCGCTCACCTTCAGCCACTCCCTGCTGCGCCGCGAGGCCCGCGATTTCCTGCACGACCTGATCGCCGACCTGGCCGACATGCACGAAGGCCTCGCCGACAACCCGGTCGTCTGGGACCTCCAGGCCCGGTTCCCTCGCCTCTGACGGCCCCGGAGCCCCCGACTAGGCCTCCACCCGCACCCCGATCTGCGCCGCGAACGCCGGAGCCAGCTCCATGAGCTGGGACGGGCTGATCACCGCACCCGCCAGACGCTCCACGCCCCGCGCGATGTCCAGCTCGGCGACCGTACGCAGATCGACGGACTCCATCCGCACGGCACTGAAGTCCGCGCGCTTCAGCACACAGTCCCGGAACTCCACCCGCACCAGCTGCGCCTCCCCGAAATCCGGCTCCGTGAGCTTGCTCCGCTTTGACGGACACCATTGGTGTGGTGGTCAGGCTGCGATTGCGGTCTCGTACTCGGCGGGGCTGAGGTAGCCGAGGCTGCTG